>JANPBN010000115.1:0-1735 GCA_031430415.1 Dehalococcoidia bacterium | reverse complement strand
CGCGGCGCCGGTTTGTGGCATCGAACAACACCTGCGAGTAGCCGTCCATCGGCGACTCGTCCAGCCCCCATGGACCGGCCGGGGCCGGAATCGGCGTCGCGGTCGGCGGCACAGCCGTAGCCAGCGGCGGAGGAGGTGGTGGCGGCGGCGGCGGCGGCACGGCCGTGCGCTCAATCGGCGCTGGCGCCGATGTCGGAGGCGCGGGGATGGGCGTCGGCGGCACGGATGTGGCCGTCGGCGCGGGCTTCGACGCTGCTTCGACAAACTCGGTGACCGCCCGCAGGTCGCCGCCCGTCGCGGCGTCAAACGCCGGCGGCAGGCCAAACAGACCCAGCAACGAAGCATCAACGACCGGCGCTTCGGCAGCGAGCGAGTCCCCTGCCGGTGCGGCCTCGCGTCCTGAAGAGGCGTCGGTGCGAGAGAATGCGCCGAACGAGGCGACGCCCGCGACAGCCAGTAGCGCCGTGCCCACCGCGATCCGCGATGCGCGTCGCCGAACCGATTGCAGCGTTCGCAGGAGGATCGACCCGTTCGGTTCGTCGTGCATGAGGCCCCCAGGTGCGGCATTCCCTTACGGGTTTCGCGTTCCCAATCACACGAATGCTCGGCACCCTTAGGGGTCGACTTGAGGGGCGATAGCTTCAGATTTGGCGAACTCGGCCGATGATCGATGGCCGATCCTTACTCCCTGATAGGGCCTTAGGGCCGATCACCACGTTTGCCCGTCGATCGGGGCGATGCTACGATCGGTCGTAGCTACCGTCGCGCCTCTCGGCGCGCAGTTTTTATGTCTACTTCTCCTCTCCAGCGCCCCGAAACGGAGTCCAACCGTGCCCGAAGGTTCGTTCGCCAGCCTCGACTACATGTTCCATCCCCGTTCCATCGCCGTGCCCGGCGCGTCGACCCAGGAGGGCCCCGGCTCGTTCATTAGCGCGATCAAGGAGATGGGCTTTCAGGGCGACCTTTACCCGGTCAACCCGAAGGCAACCGAGATCGCGGGCCTGAAGTGCTATCCCCGCCTGACCGAGATTCCCGGTGACATCGACCACGTCATCTCCAGCGTGCCGCTGCGGTTCGTCGAGGAGCTCGTCGAGGACTGCGGCGCGAAGCATGTGAAGGTGCTGCACTTCTTCACCGCCGGCTTCAGCGAGACCGGCGACCCCGACGCCGCGGCGCTCGAGACGCGGGTGCTGGCCCGGGCGAAGGAACTGGGCATGCGCGTCGTCGGTCCGAACTGCATGGGGCTGTACGTGCCGCGCGGCGGGCTTTCGTTCATGCCGTTCCTGCCCACAGAGCCCGGCCCCGTCGCGTTACTCTCGCAAAGCGGCGCCAACGCAGGCGAGTTCTGCCGCACGGGCGCCGTCCGGGGCCTGCGGTACAGCAAAGTCGTCAGCTACGGCAACGGTTCAGATGTCCGTGAGTCCGAGTTGCTGGAGTACCTGGCCGAAGATCCCGAGACTGAGGTCATCGCCTGTTACATCGAAGGCCTGAGCGATGGGCCGCATTTCATGCGGGCGCTCCGCAAGGCCTCGGCCGTAAAGCCGGTCGTCATTCTCAAGGGCGGCCGCACCGAAGCCGGCACACGCGCCGCGAACAGCCACACGGGCAGCCTCGCCGGCTCCCTCCAGATATTCGACGCGGCGGTGCGGCAAGCTGGCGCCATCCGTGTCGAACGCATGGATGAACTGGTGGACAGCGTGGTCGCCTTCAAGAACCTGCGCGGCTTGCGCGGCCC
>JANPBN010000114.1:0-2209 GCA_031430415.1 Dehalococcoidia bacterium | reverse complement strand
CGGTGGTGACCTTGACCTCCGTCCGTGGTTTCCCGATTCAACTCCCAAGACAGAATCCGGTTGGGAGGAACTCGTATTTCGCGCGCGTGCACAGGGCTTAGGCGACCTCTCGGACTTGGACCGCCATGCTGTCCTCGCGGGAGCAATGACGGCGTTTCTGATGACGGTTGAAGAAACCCGAGTGGACGTCTTCGTGGGCGATACGTCTGTCGGTTCAATTGCAACACTCCGCGGGAAAGACCAACTTGGATACTTCGTCACTACACTGGCAGAGGAGTCCAGGATCGCTGCCTACGACGTACGATACCCGGCACCAGCGCGCCCCAACCAAGCTGCGCCAAGTGCGTTGATGACTCGCTTGGTCAATGGCACAGTGGATGGAAATACACGCGAGATCTTTCGCGACGTCTCAGGTTGGCGGTGTGAGAGAAAGGCCGTTGACTCGAATTCTGACGAGGCGCTCCGGCAAGGACTGATCGAGTTTTACGCGACTATCGTTCTTGGCGATGTGAAGGCTGCTCAATCCGGACCTGACTGGCAGATTGAAGCCGCAGGGCCGTTCGGCGATGTCGTAGTGGTTCTCGACGCGAACAGCTTGTGGCCCAAAGCATGGGAATATGTCGACAGCATCGACGAAGGTGAGCCACCAACTCGGTATGTCCTCAAAAGCGTGAACTCCGCACAACCGCTCGACTTTCCCATTGGTATCAAGTGCGGCTAGGTCTCTCGCCACTCACGGCGCACTCTCGAGCCGGAGATCGTCGCCGCCCGCGAGCGCCAACCCGCCGGTGCCCCCAACAGCTTCGACTTCCGCCGCGTCTCCCGTACCATCGACCCACGCACGCCAACCGCCCATGGCCCACCATCGCGGAAAACACGAAAATTGTACGTACAAAATGCCCGTCACCGAGCGCGCCGCAAACACGAAAACTGCCAAACGAACGGCGAAAGTGAAGCTACACACGACGTAACGAAGGGACTTTTCTGTACCTAACCAACACACCTGAAGACCGCGCGCCGCCCGGCTTCCGGCTAACGCGCCACGGCGGTATAAAGCACGGCCGCGCAGATTCGGACTTGGGCCGCGGTGCAAGCGCCAGGAGCGGACGTGGGCGGCCAGCGGCCGGGCGGCAACTTCTTCGAGGATCTCGGGCCGGGGCAGCTGCTTCGCAATCCCGTCCCGCGCACCATAACCTCGCGCGACGTCGCCCTCTACATCGCCCTCACCGGCGACCGCAACCCCCTGTACTGCTCCGATGAGTTCGCGCGCAGCCTTGGCTACGAACGTTCTCCCGTCGCCGATTTGCTGGTCTTCCACATCGTCTTCGGCCGCGCTGTCGGCGAGATATCGCTCAACTCGCCGGGCAATCTCGGATATGCGGACCTGCGCTTCCTGCGTCCTGTCTACACAGGCGACACGCTCCACGCCGAGACCAAGACCCTTGGCTGGCGCGAGACATCGAAGGGCGACACCGGCGTCGTATGGGTGCAGACGACTGGCTTCAACCAGCGCGACGAAGAGGTGCTCCGCTTCTATCGCTGGGTGATGGTGAACAAGCGCGATCCCGGCACACCCACCCACGCCGACGATGCGCCCGAAATGCCGCCCCGGGCGTCGCTCGATCACGTCGCACTGCCGCCGATCTCGCGCTTTGACTCCGTGGCCACCGGCAGCGACGTCGCCTGGGAGGACTACAGCGCAGGTCAGCGCGTCCTCCATCCGCAGGGCATCACGATCGAAGAGGCGGAGCATCAGATGGCGACGCGTCTCTATCAGAACAGCGCCCGCGTGCACTTCAACCAGTACCAGCAGAACGACTCTCGCCACGGACGCCGCATCGTCTACGGCGGCCACGTCATCTCCGTCGCGCACGCGCTGACGTTCGACGGACTGGAGAACGCCCTCGGCATGGCAGCGTGGAACGCGGGTTCGCACACGAATCCGACCTTCGCCGGCGACACCCTCTTCGTCTGGACCGATGTCATCGAACCCGTCGAACTGGGCCGCTCCGACATCGGCGGCCTCCGCCTCCGTCTGGTGGCGGTGAAGAACCTCGACCCATCCCGCGAAGACGTCGCCCTCAAGGTGACCGACGAGGAGTCCGGTCGCGAGCGGTATCATGCGAACGTCGTCCTCGATCTCGACTACGTGGCGCTGCTGCCGAAGCGCGCCGTCATCGCCAGCAGCTAGCGGAGGCGCCCCATGCCC
>JANPBN010000113.1:0-7409 GCA_031430415.1 Dehalococcoidia bacterium | reverse complement strand
CGATGATGCGCTACGCCGGCAGCATCGTCGGCGCCGGAATCCTGGCCGGCGTGCTGAACGATGGCGCCGCCCCGGGCGGCGACGTGACGACGTTTCAGCTCGTCCTCGTCGCCGTCATCACGACCGCAGCACTCGCCGTCGCCGCGTCGATGTTCATCCATCGGTTCGTTCCGCCTGAGGTGATTCCAGTGGCGCCCGCTGCATTGACGGAAGCCATCTGACGTGCCTCGCGGCCGTATCCGCTATCTCCTGCGTCCGCCATACTGAACCATAGGGATGACGCCGTTTGCTGCGCGGAAGGGCTGGTCGGGGATGCGGGTGATCGTTACGGGAGCCGGGGTTGCCGGGCTCATTTCTGCGCTGTTCTTCGCTCGCGATGGCCACGATGTCGTACTCCTCGAGCGTGACGCTACGCCGCTGCCGGCAGATGCCGAAGCCGCCTTCACGTGGGATCGCCGCGGCGCCCCGCAGGTGCGGCACCCGCACGCCTTCCTCGGCCTCTTGCGCAATCTCCTGCGCGACAGTCTGCCCGATGTGCTCGCCGATCTGATCGCCGCTGGCGCAAGCGAAGTGCGCTGGACCGACATCGCGCCCGACACGTTGGACGATCGGACGCCCCAACCCGAAGACGAAGACCTCGCCCTCATCGCTTGCCGGCGCACCACGTTCGAGTGGGTGCTGCGGCGCGCCGCCCTGCGCACCGAGCGCGTGCAACTCCGCGACGGCGTCAAGGTGACGGGCCTGATCGCCGATCCCAATACGTCGCCGCCGCGCGTCACCGGCGTGCGCACCGACGCCGGCGTCATCGAGGCCGATCTGGTCGTCGACGCGGGCGGCCGTCACTCGTCGATCCGGAAGCTGCTCGGCGATATCGGCGTCAGCTTCAAGGAAGAGAAGCACGACACCGACATGGCGTATCTCTCTCGCTTCTTCCGGTTGCGCGATGGCGTCGTCGAGCCGGACAAGCAGGCCTTCAACGGCGGCACGACCGGCTATCTCGGCTACGGCGTGTTTCGCGGCGACAACCGCACGTTCTCCGTCACGATCGCCGTCGGCACCGATGACGCCGAACTGCGCGAGCTGATAGATGCCCCCCGCTTCGACACGGCAGCATCGATGCTTCCGGCGAGCAAGCCCTGGGTGAACGATGCCATCGCCGAGGCGATTGCGCCGATGCACGTCATGGCGGGCACGATCAACCGCGTCCGCGAGCTCGTGGCCGATGGCCGTCCCGTCGTGCTCGGCTTCGTCGCCGTCGGTGACGCACTCATCTGCACCAACCCGCTCTACGGCCGAGGATGTTCGCTTGGCGCGGTCCAGGCCCGGTTGCTCGCGAGCGCCCTCCGCGAGCACGGCGCGGATCTCGAAGCGCTCGCGCTCCGCTTCCACGCTGACGTGACGCGCGAGATCGTCCCGTGGTACGGCGCCAGCGTTGCCCAGGACGAGGCTGCACGCCAGGCGCGTCACGCCGATCCGGCCGCCAACGGCGTCGGCATCGCGTCGATCCTCGCGGAGGGGCTGCTGCCGCTCACGCGCATCGATGCCGTGGTCGGTCGCGCGTTCTTTCGCATGGTGAACCTGCTGTCGACGCCCGATGCACTCTTCAACGATCCCGAAGTCATGCGGCGCGTCATGGTGTACTGGGCCGGTCGCGCCACGCGCCCACCCGAGTCCACCCTCGGCCCACCTCGCGAGGAGCTGGTCGCCGCTCTGACGGCGGCTGCTGTCACCGCCGGCTAGCACGCGCCTCCGCTCCGCTCGCCGACTGTGTCCGCGTTGGATCTACGTCAACCGAAGATGATGACGTTCCGCAACGCCTCGCCGCTCTTCACCGATGAAATCGCTTCGTTGATCTGCTCCAGGCGGTACCGACCCGAGATCAACTCGTCGAGTTTGAGGACGCCCTGCTCATACAACGCGATCAGCGCCGGGATGTCGCGCTGGATCCGTGCGCCGCCCATCTTCGACCCAAGGATGCGCTGATTGTCCGAAGCGATGGTGCCCGGATCGATCTCCACCGTCACACCCGATGCTGGTATGCCGACGAGCACGATGGCGCCCGACCGTGCGGCCATCAGAAACGCCTGCTGGAGCGCACTCCGCGCCCCGGCGGCGACGAACACGTAGTCCGCGCCCTGCCCATCCGACAGCCGCCGGATCTCCTCGACGACGCTGGCGCCGTCGGCCCGAAGCGCGTGCGTCGCTCCGAAACGACGCGCAGCCGCGAGCTTCGTGTCCACGACGTCGAGGGCAATGATCGCGCGCGCTCCGCCGATCGCCGCGCCCTGGATCGTGTTTAGCCCCACACCGCCGGCGCCGATCACGACAACGAACGATCCGGCGCGCATCGCCGCTGTGTTCGTCACCGCACCAAACCCGGTGATCACCCCGCACGCGAGCAGCGACGCCGACGCAAACGGAAGGGTCTTGGGAATCCGCACCGCCTGCGATTCGTGGACGACCACCTGCTCGGCGAATGCGCCGGTACGCAGGCCCTGCACGAGCGGCTGCCCGTCGGCCCCCCTCAGCGGACTCGTCGCGTCGAGCCGGAATCGCGTCTCGCTGCACGTCACTGGTGTGCCCTGCATGCAGGCCGGACACGTCCCGCACGACCGAATCAGCGTCACGACGACGTGATCGCCCATCGCGAATGCGCTGACGCCATCGCCGACGGCGGCCACCTTGCCCGCCGCCTCGTGCCCGTACACCGCGGGCAGTTGTCCGCCCCATCCGCCGTCGGCATAGATGATGTCGCTGTGACAGATCGCGCACGCAGCGACGTCGACCTTGATCTCGCCCGGACCGGGCTCGTCGATCGTGACATCCTCGATCATCTGGGGTTCACCGAACGCCCGGCAGACGGCTGCGCGCATCTCTCGTCTCCACTCCTTCCGTGGGAGGCCACCGGACGGCTCCACCTTCACACGGACCGCCAGCGCCGGAGAATACCAGTGCCAGCGCGAGCGAGGGAGTCTGGCGTCGGCGCCGCGCTCCCCTCCGGCTGCAAACGAAACAGCCTGAGGTCGCCGTCGAGCGCATCCTGACAGTTGCTGTCAGCAGACTTCGGGGCGGCGCGTTAACACGCAGCGAATCTTCGGTTTTCGCAGCCGGATAGGGGTGCGCTAGAGCAACTTCGCTTGTCAGACTGGATCGGCGGACAACGCAGGCATAGTGAGGCAACACGAATGAGCTTTCTCTCGACCGAGTCTCTCGCGCGCATGAGCGCCAGGCATCCGTGGCAGGTCATCGTCGGATGGATCGGCCTCTTCCTGCTCTCCATCTACCTCATCGCAACTCTGCTGGGCGATGCGCTCACCACCGACGCCGACCTTCTGACGAACCCCGAGTCGAAGCAGGCCCGCTCGCTCATCGAACAGCAGGTCCGCGGCCCCCAACGCGACACCGAGATCGTGATCGTCGAGTCGACCAGCTCCACGGTCGATGATGCTGCCTTCCGCGCGTTCGTCGAGGAGCTCTCGGGTGACCTCTCCGCTCTCGGCCCCGAGACCGTGGCGAACGTCAAGGACTACTACGCGAGTGGCGACGAGACGCTGGTGTCCGACGACCGCCGCATCACGATCATTCCCGTCGCGATGGCCGGTACCGTTCAGGATGCCGCCGACAACATCGGTAGCGTGCTCGATGTGGTCGATGGCGCAGCGACGAACACGAGCTTCGACCTCAACATCGCCGGATTTGCCAGCATGGGCGAGGATTTCCAGGAGACGGCGGAGAGCGACCTCCAAACCGGAGAGTTGTTCGGCGTTCCGATTGCACTGATCATTCTGGCGCTCGTGTTTGGCGCTCTCGTCGCATCAGTGATCCCGATCGTCCTCGCCATCGTCTCGATCGTCCTTGCCATCGGCGCCAGTGCTGTCATCGGCCAGCAATGGCAACTCTCCTTCTTCTCGACGAACGTGATCACCATGATCGGGCTCGCCGTCGGCATCGACTACTCATTGTTCGTCGTATCACGCTATCGCGAGGAGCGCAGCCACGGACTCGAAAAGATCGATGCGATCGCCCGAGCCGGCGCAACAGCCAGCCGGACCGTCCTCTTTAGCGGCGTCACCGTCATCATCGCGCTGCTCGGCATGCTCATCGTCCCGCAAACGATCTTCCGGAGCATCGCCGCCGGCTCCGTACTGGTCGTCATCATGTCGGTGGCGGCGTCGCTGACGCTCTTGCCCGCCGTGCTCAGCTTGCTCGGCGACAAGGTGAACGCAGGACACATTCCCTTCGTCCAGCGCGGCCAGGCACGTTTCGATGAGACGCGCCCGGGCGGCTTCTGGGACCGCCTCGCCCGCATGGTGATCCGTCAGCCGGCACTCTGCTTCGCCGTGTCCGCGGCTCTGCTCATCGCCGCATCCATCCCCTACTTCGACATCAACACCGGCTTCTCCGGCATCAGCACGCTGCCTGACAGTCTCCCCGCGAAGCAGGCGTTCGGGATCCTCGACCGCGAGTTCTCCGGCGGCCTCATTGCACCGGCGCAGGTCGTCATCGATGGAGACGTCGATTCGCCGGAGGTGCAGCAGGGAGTCACGCGACTGAAGTCGCTCCTCGCCGGCGATAGCGCGTTTGGCGAGGCCTCGTACGAAGCGAACGCCGATGGAACGGTGGCGCTCCTCGAGATGCCCGTCGCCGGTGACCCCAGCAGCGGGGAGGCCCAGCAGGCGGTCGAGCGCCTCCGCGACGACTACGTCCCCCAGGCGTTCGAAGGCGTCCCCGGACGCGTGCTCGTCGGCGGCGACATCGCCGCGAACCTCGACGGATTCGCGATGCTCTCGCGGTACACGCCGATCGTCTTCGCCTTCGTGCTTGGCCTCAGCTTCATCCTGCTCACTGTCGTCTTCCGCTCGATCGTCGTTCCGATCAAGGCCGTCATCATGAACCTGCTTTCAGTGGGCGCCGCCTACGGACTCCTTGTCCTCGTCACGCAAAAGGGCGTCGGCGCCGGCCTCTTCGGATTCCAGCAGGTGGAGAGCATCGAGGCGTGGCTGCCGATCTTCCTCTTCGCCATCCTCTTCGGCCTCTCGATGGACTACCACGTCTTCCTGCTCAGCCGCATCCGCGAGCACTACGATCACTCCCACGACAATACCGAGGCCATCGTCTTCGGCGTGCGGTCGACGGGACGCCTGATCACCGGCGCGGCTCTGATCATGGTCGCCGTCTTTGGTGGATTCGCCGCCGGCGATCTGGTGATGTTCCAGCAGATGGGATTCGGCGCCGGCGTCGCCGTGCTGATCGATGCCACGATCGTCCGCTCGATCCTGGTGCCAGCGAGCATGAAGCTGCTCGGCGACTGGAACTGGTATCTGCCCCGCTGGCTCATGTGGCTGCCCGACGTGCGCGTCGAGTCCGACGGACGCGGCTCACAGTCGACCGGTCCGGTTGCATCCAGTGTGCAGCCAACCGCCTGACTCGGCTCAGCCCGCTCAGTGTTCAGCGCCTCCAGCATCGACGTTCCATTCGTGCTGGCGGGAACAGGCCCCGCACGTCTCCGCCGACGCCGGAAGCCGGATCGTCGCTGCGGTGCTGGGTGGCATGATTGCGCGCGCCACGTCCGCGCGCCTCGGCGCGCCATGCGGACTCTGCCGCGCCGTACGGCGTCGCAGCCGGCGCCCGGTGCCGATGCAATACTCGTCCTGGCGCACAAGGCGCGCTAGTCGGTGGGCCGTGAGTTGGCGCTGTTCCTCCGGCGGCAGTAGCGAGTACTGCAGAGGAGTGCACGCGGTCTGCGTGTCCGCCAGCGAGCCTGCCCGCGGGCCAGTCAAGCCGATGCCCTACAAACATGCGTACCACCTTTGCGGCTTTGACATCTCCGCGTGCCGCGATGAAACGTACTGGCAGGCGCAGAGCCATACCATGCGCATAGCCGGTGACGAATAAGCAGCACGATTGGCAAAACGCGCCCGAGTCGTCGAACCACCGCGCCAACGGAAGGAAGTCCCCGGACTCCTTGCGCCACTCCAGATATGTCGAATAGGAGGTGTCGTGCCAGTAAAGAACCCGTATCCCAGGGCGAAACACGTGGCGACCTCCAAACGAGCGAAAAAGATTTTCGATTCGATCATCGTCGGCGGCGGGCCAGCCGGTCTCTCAGCGGCGATCTACCTTGCGCGTTACAACCGGTCGGCGCTCGTCATCGATGCGGGCGAAGGTCGCTCCACCAGCCACGAGAAGAACGAAAACTACCTGGGGTTCCCGCGCGGCATTCCGTCCCAAGAACTGCGCGTCCGCGGCTGTCGGCAGGCGAAGCGTTTCGGCGCCGGGTTCGTCGTCGGGCGCGTGACGTCCGTCCGTACCGAACCGCCGGGCTTTGCAGTTCGGGCGGGAAGGAGGATCTTTCGGGGCCGCACGATTATCCTCGCGACGGGCGTCATCGACCGCTTCCCGGAGATTGATGAGATCGAGAAATACGTGGGCAGGTCGCTCTTTTGGTGCATCACGTGTGACGGGTGGAAGACGAGGGGCAAGGCCATCGTCATCGTTGGGAACGCGGATGAGGCCGCCACGACGGCCCTGCAGTTCCTCAACTTCACACCCAAAGTGACCGTTCTGACCAACGACGAGCGAATCCGGATCACCCCCAAGAAGCAGCGGGATCTTGCGCGTGCGGACATTCCGCTCGTGCGTGGCACCGTGAAAAGCATCGTGGCCAAAGGCGGAATGATGCGCTCGCTCGAGACTTCACGAGGCGACGAGATCCATCTCGACATGATGTTCAGTTCACTTGGATCGAATCCCCACGTCGATCTCGCGAAGAAGATGCGCCTCACGCTCGATGAGGGCTACATCAAGACCGACATCGAGCAACGCACCTCACGTGCACGCGTATACGCCGCTGGCGACGTAACGAAGGCGTTCGCGCACCAGATCGTGACGGCTGCACATGAGGGCGCAACGGCCGCACAGGCCGCGAACCATGACCTGTACGAGCGGGCGCAACGCGAATGACGACGCGCGACGCAAAGTCGCCGACCACCTTCAGTGGCTAATTGGCGCGATCGCCCTGCGCCGCGCGCATCGCGATAACCCGGTGTTTCGCGATACTGCTCCGGCAACAGCGCGGCGATGTGCGCCATGATCTCGGCCGTGTCGGAGCGAAGCGCCGCAGAATTTGCACGACCATCCTTGCCCAGCACGAATGGCTCGCCGATTACGACGCGAATGTGGGGGATGCTGCGCGGCCGGAAGAAGACGCCCGACCCGGCGTTCCCTCGGTGCCGGTTGGTCTTCGGTGGCTTCGCCGCCGGCGATCTGGTGATGTTCCAGCAGATGGGATTCGGCGCCGGCGTCGCCGTGCTGATCGATGCCACGATCGTCCGCTCGATCCTGGTGCCGGCGAGCATGAAGCTCCTCGGCGACTGGAACTGGTACCTGCCCCGCTGGCTCATGTGGCT
>JANPBN010000112.1:0-3750 GCA_031430415.1 Dehalococcoidia bacterium | reverse complement strand
ATATGTCACAGCACGGCATGGGCGCGTTCCAGGAAGCGCCGCAGGTGGAAGCGGCGCGTCCGTGGGTGAAGTACGCGGCCCAGGTAGACCGCATCGATCGCATACCGTACTTCGTCGAGCAAGCGGTGCGCACCTCGATCTACGGGCGGCCCGGGCCGGTGTACCTCGACCTGCCCGGCGACATCATCACCGGCAAGGTCGATGACGAAACGGCGCCGCAGCGTCCGGCGATCGGCGCGGTGCCGCGGTTCCTCGCCGATCCGGCAGCGGTCGACGCGGCGGTGGCTGCGCTGAAGACGGCGGAGCGTCCGCTCGTGATCGTCGGCAAGGGTGCGGCGTACGCGCGCGCCGAAGATGAGGTGCGCGAGTTCATCGAGTCGACGCAGTTGCCGTTCCTGGCGACGCCCATGGGCAAGGGCGTGATGCCGGACGATCACGCGCTGTCCGTCGGCGCGGCGCGGTCGCACGTACTGCAGAACGCCGACCTCGTCCTGCTGATGGGCGCGCGGTTGAACTGGATCCTGCACTTCGGTCTGCCGCCCCGCTTCAACAAGGACGTCCGCGTGATCCAGATGGACATCGCGGCGGAGGAGATCGGCACAAACGTGCCGGCCGAGGTCGCGCTCGTCGGCGACGCGAAGGCCGTGACGGGCCAGTTGAACGCGGCCCTGCGCGAGGCGCCCTGGCAGTATCCGCGCGAGACGGTGTGGCGCACCGGCATCGACAAAAAGATCGCGGACAATCGCGTCACGACGCAGGCGATGTTCGACGACGACTCGACGCCGATGAACTACTTCCGCGTGCTGCGCGAGATCCGCGACATCCTGCCGCGCGACGCCATCATCGCGAGCGAGGGCGCGAACACGATGGACATCGGCCGGACGGTGCTGCCGAACTTCTTGCCGCGGCACCGGCTCGATGCCGGAAGCTTCGGCACAATGGGCGTCGGCCTGGCGTTCGCGATTGCGGCGCAGGTCGTGCACCCGGAGAAGCGCGTCGTGGCGGTCGAGGGTGACTCGGCGTTCGGCTTCAGCGGCATGGAGGTCGAGGTGGCGTGCCGCTACAACCTGCCGATCACGTTCATCATCATCAACAACGACGGGATCGGCGGCGGCCTGCCGGTCATCGATCCGGCACGCGTGCTGCCGATGCAGTACGTGCCGAAGGCGCGCTATGAGCGCGTCATCGAGGCATTTGGTGGCGATGGCTACTTCGTCGAGACGCCGGATCAGCTGCGGCCCACGCTCGAGGCGGCGTTCGCGAGCAACAAGCCAAACGTCGTGAACATCATGATCAGCGCGCAGGCAGGGCGTAAGCCGCAAGAGTTCGGCTGGCTCACGCGCTGAGCGCCGACGAGATACGAATCACGACGATTCACCGCGCTTTCGACGCCGTGTTGCGCGTATTCGTCGGACGACGCCGGGTGATGCATTGTGCTTATTGCGATCCGAAAGAGCACCTGATAGGGTGAATCTAACGTCCTCGCCGAACAGTCTCCTGCGGCCACGGTTCTGCCGCCGCACGCACACGACGACTCACGGTACAGGGACAGCTGACGGCATGCGCTGCACGCCGCAAGTAGATATGTGCACAACGTCGCGGGATCGCCGGCAACGAAGCGCCGGATCACGAAGTAGCCCGCGGCGACAGGAGAGGTAAGGAACGACCATGGCAACAGGACAGATCAAACGGCTGGTGCGCGACCGAGGCTTCGGCTTCATCCGCCCCGAAGGCGCGTCGGAGGACATCTTCTTCCACACGTCGGCGGTGACGGGTGTGATGTTCGATGACTTGCAAGACGGCCAGGCCGTCGAGTTCGACACGGAGCCCGACCCGCGCGACTCCCGCCGGAGCCGCGCCATCAACATTCGCGTCACCGGCTAGGACGCCAGCGGCAACGAATCAGGAAGGCCCGGAACCGTCAGGTTCCGGGCCTTCGTTGTTGTCTGACTGCGCTACCTACCCTTGCATGCCGTCGTCCTGCCGCAGGAACTCGGTGATGAACCAGGCGTATTTCTCGTGCGCTTGCACCAGGCCGCCGAACAGGTCGTTCGTTCCGGGATCGCCAGCGTCATCGGCCGTCTTTGCGGCGGCGCGCATCTCCTTGATGATCAGGCGCTCGTTCGACAGTCCCTCTTCAAACATCTCACGGATGGACGGTTTGCCGTCGGCGATCACGACGGTGCACGCGGCCTCGATCTCCTTGGGCGTCGAGAGCGGATCGCCGTCAAGCATGCGGTTTCGTTCGGCGAGCGGATCGATCTCTGCCAGCGCGGCTGCCGCGACTTCGTCCCAGAACAGGTGCACGTCGCGGAAGGCCGGACCGAACGTGAACCAGTGGTACCGTTTCGAGTTCAGGTACATGACGGTTGCGTTGGCCTGGCTCTGGCGCAGGATCTTCCGTAATGCGGGCGCTGCCTTGAGATCGGCGCCGGTTGGTTTCGTCGCGCGGCGTTGTGCTGTTGCCATGGGCGGTTGTAGCTCCTGGGCGCTGAAGCGCGTTTTCATGTAGGCGTGACGGATCGCCTCGCCTTCCTACGCCACAGCGCGGCGAATGGATCAGATCTCGCGGAGGCGTTTGCTCGTCAGGCCGATGAAGAGGACGATCAGCGAGCAGAGCCCGGTGAAGCTGGCGACGACGATCTGCGCGCCGAAGACATCGATCAGCGCACCCATGAGGAGAGCGCTGAACGGCGTGATGCCGCTGACCATCACGTAGAGCGAGAGCACACGGCCACGATACTCATCGTCGACGACGAGCTGGATCATGACCTGGTTGAACATCAAGTAAATGGAGTTGGCGATGCCAGCGAAGACCAGCAGCGCGAATGAAAGACCGTAGATGCTGGAGAGCGCGAAGGCAGTGATGAGCGACGTGTAGATGAGCGTCGTCCAAACGAGAATCTGGCCGCGCTTCTTGAGCTGCGTCAGGTTCGCCGCCAGCACGGCGCCGATGATCGAGCCGTAGCCGACGGCCGACGCAAGGAAGCCGAAGCCGAGCGAGCCCACGTCCAACACGTCCTCGGCGAAGACGGGGATGTAGCCGACGTACGGATAGACGAGCAGGCTCGGCAGCCCCGCCATCAGCACGAGCAGCCAGACATCCTGGTTGCGGCGCGCGTAGGCGATGCCATCGGCGAGGCTCGCGAGGACGGACGTGGTGGACTTGCTCGTCGGCATGCCGGGCGTCTTGATCTGCGCCGTCGCCACGACGGACAGCGCGTAGGCGACGGCCTGCAGCGTGAACGCCGCGCCGAGGCCGACCGTGCCGATCAGCGCGCCGGCGACCGACGGACCGACGATGCGCATGGTGTTCGAGCCGAGCGAGTTCACAGCGACGGCGTTCGCCAGGTCTTCCTCGCCGACGACGTCGTAGACCATCACCTGTCGCGCGGGCTGGCCGATCGCAGCGCCGAGGCCTTCGAGGACGGCGATCGGGTAGAGCATCCAGACCTCGATGAGATCGGAGGCGACCAGCAGCGCGAGCGCGATGGCGACGGCGGCGCTGAGCGCGGTCACCCACATCAGTACGGAGCGGCGGCTGAAGCGGTCGGTGATCGTGCCGGCGAACGGCGACACCGCGACGGACGATATGCCGGCGACGAACCCGACGGCGCCGACCTGGAACGGCGAGCGCGTGAGATGGAAGACCAGGTAGCCCTGCGCGGCGAACTGCACCCACTGCCCGAGCATCGTCCCGACGGTGCCGAGCCAGAGGACGCGGAAGTCGGGGTACTTGCCGAGCGAGTA
>JANPBN010000111.1:0-4838 GCA_031430415.1 Dehalococcoidia bacterium | reverse complement strand
GCATTCGTGCGCCGGATGCTGCGGGAGGCCCAGGCGCTGCCGCTATCGTTCGCAGTCTGGTTCGCCATCTGGGATCCGGCATACGCGCGCGACACGGAGTACGCCGCATTCGAGAGCATCGGCCTGTTCACCGCGGACGACAAGGAGAAGCCGGCGTGGGCTGACTGGGCAAAGGCGGCCAACCGCCCGTATGAGCCGGCGCCGAAACCCTAGCCCTCGAGTCCCATGAGGGCGCCGAGACCGATGACCAGCACATCACGACGCATCACCTCCCGCGTGGCGAGGATGATGCCGGGCAGGTAGGAGTCACGATTCGAGTCGTGGCGGATCGTCAGCGTTTGGCCGGTGCTGCCAAAGAGCACTTCCTGGTGCGCGACAAATCCCGGCAGGCGGACGCTATGGATGGTGACGCCATCGACGGCGCCGGCACGCGTGTCAGCGACCGTTTCGGCATCCGGCACGTTGCGCGCAAAGGGACGGCCGTCGCGTGCTTCGATCATGCCCCGCGCCGTGGCAATCGATGTGCCGGACGGCGCATCGACCTTCTGGTCGTGGTGAAGTTCGATGATCTCGGCCGACTCAAAGAATGGCGCGGCGATGCGCGCCATGTGCATCATCAACACGCCGCCGAGCGCGAAGTTGGATGCGACGATGCCGCCAAGCTTGCGTTCCGCGCATTCCGCGGCGAGCGCGTCGATATACGACTGCGCCAACCCCGTGGTGCCGATGATCGGCCGGACACCGCGTGGCACCGCCGCGGCGGTCAGTTCTGGTGTCCACGCTGCGTTGGTGAAGTCGATGACGACATCAGGGTGCGTCTCGTCGCAGGCGGTCGCCGCATCGGCGAAGAGCGGAGTATCGCTTCCCGAGGGCAGGGCAAGCGTGCCCGGCGTCGTAAGGTTGTCGACGACGCCGACAACCGCCAAGTCGTCCTCAGCGTCGATCGCGGCAAGGATCGTGCGGCCCATCTTGCCGTTGCCGGAAATGAGTACGCGAATCATGAAGGAAGGATAGCGCCCGAGAGCCGGGCGCAGAATCCCGCCGAGACGGCATCCAGGCGCGGGTCTCGCGCCTTACGCCGCTCGGACCACCTCATGTTCGATGTGCTGCTCCGGCTCCGCCTGTGCGACGGGTGCTGCGGTTCGGCGCACGGCTGGCGTGGTGAGATCGATGTGGCGGCGGCTGGCGGCCGTCATCTGCACGGTCGCGCCGTTGACGATGATCTGCTCGCCCTCGCCAAGCGTGTTGCCTTCGGCGTCGTACACGGTGGCGTTGCGCACGACGAAGAAGCCGTGGGCGGCCTGCCTGAGCGCCTGCGTCGCATCCGCGCCGGGCGCCACGTCGAACGAGCCACTGATCTGGAACGGTGGCGCCATCAGCAGGACTGGCGCACCCATGACGGTGGGCTTGGCCGTGCCGCGCGTGAAGTGCGGGCCCTCGAAGTTGGCGAACACGATGTCGTCGCGGCGGACGAGGATGGGCGCTTCGAGATGGAGTTGCGCGGCGGCGCGATAGAGCGGGCGGATCGCGGGGTCGTGCAGTTCGATGTGACGCGCTGTCGCGGCGTTGTTCAGCGCCTCGAGAAAGCGTCCCAGATCATGGATGCCTTCTGGAACGCCAGAGGCGACGAATGTGGTCGTGACCACTTCGATGCGAACACTTGTCAGCGGGTGGTCGTTCAGTAGTTGCATATGCCCCTCCGCGACTGCTCATTGCCGCCGCCATGTGGGCCATTGTGGGTGCCAGCGCCCGGATGTTGTAGCAGCGGTTGCGCTGATTCGCGGGCGCGGATCTCCCGAAGGAGAAACCCTTGGTTATGGCAGCAGATCGGCGGGGCCGATGACATCCAGGAAGGCTGCCGGAGTCAGGATCGCGATGCCCTCGAACGAGCCGAGAGCGAGGAGGTCGGCGTCGCCGGTGACGATATATTGCGCCTCACCCGCGACCGCGGCTTCGAGAACGCGATCGTCGTCTGGATCACGGGAGGCGGTGATGGTGCGCTCCGGTTCGACGACGATGGCGAACAGCCGAATGGAGCGCATGAGATCGTCGAGTACGTCGGCTCCCTGCCTCAGGTAGGCGCGAATGCGCGGCCTCGCAAGGACGTCTAGGAGCTCGTCCAGCAGGACGGGAGAGGACACCAACTCGAAGTCCCCGGCTCTCCAACGATCCAGGATTCGCACAGGCGGGGTGTCGCGTCCCCGGAGACCACTGACGAGTACATTCGTGTCGAGGACGACCCTCACTCGCCTGACGCGCGCTTGCGCCGCCGAGCACGGCGTACCTCAGCAATGGCAGCGGTGACTTCGCGTTCGAACTCGTCCTCGGGCACATCCTTGTTCGCCGCTCGGGTCCGGGCGATGAGTTCCTCCAGGTGCTGCCGGTTCTGCAAGATAATGGCATAGCGCTCGACGGGGATGACGACGCCCATGCGCTTGCCCGCGCGTTCGATGATGACTTCGTCGCCACGATAGAACACGCCCTCGAGGAGTTCGCCGAGGCGCTGGCGTGCTTCGACGGCGGATACGGTGCGTTTCATCGGACACCTCCGTATCGATTATAGCAATTATAGCGATCGATATGACCAGTATGGTCATGTGGATCAGATGGGTTTGTCGGCAAACTCGAGCTTCAGCACTGTCGCGTAGGGGTCGACGGCAGTCTCAGGGACGGCGATGATCGCCTCGCCGACGGGGTCGGGCGTGTTGAACATGGTGTCGGTGATCGGCTTACGGATGCGGAACGAAAGCTGCTCGCCGGTCGACAGGGCCGTGACGGATCGCAAGCGCTTCACGTGAATGCCGCGAACGGTGACGTCGTCATACGGCCGCATGAGCAGGTGCACGTATACGTCGTCACCCCGCCGCGTGGATGGTCCGTAGCACTGCCACGGCTCGAGCCCCGGCGTCGTCCCGATGATGCTCTCGCTGTTGCGCTGCATCCAGGTGGCGATGACGTCGAGGCGCTCGGCGGCCTCCGGCTGCAGCGTGCCATCGCCGCGCGGGCCGATGTTGAGGAGCAGATTGCCGCCGCGGCCAGCGACCTCGCAGAGCGTGTGGACGAGTTGACGCGGCGACTTCCAGTCGTCGTCGTGCGTGTTGTAGCCCCAACTTTCGTTCATCGTCATGCATGTTTCCCAGCGATGCTCGGGCGGCTTCGATGGGACGAACTGTTCCGGCGTCTCGAAGTCACCTTCGCGCGGGAGTCGGTCGTTGATGAGGATGCCGGGCTGTAACTCGCGGATCATGATCGCGAGCTCCTTCGATTGCCACTCGTCGATCGTGCGCTCCCAGAATCCGTCGAACCAGATGACGCTGATCTCGCCGTACTCTGTGAGCAGTTCGCGCACCTGCGCGAACATGTCGTCACGGTAACGAGGCCAGCCAGGGCCGGCCTTCGGCCAGTTGCCGAACTTGTACGGCTTGTCGGCCTCTGTGAACGCGGGGTAGTCGGCGTGATGCCAGTCGCTGAGCGAGTAGTAGACGCCGACGCGCAAACCTTCGGCGCGCATCGCGTCGAAGAACTCGCGGGTGATGTCACGTTTGTATGGCGCGTGTTCGATGGAGAACACACCGCGCTTCGTGTGGTACATCGCGAATCCGTCATGGTGCTTCGTCGTGAGGACGGCGTACTGCATGCCGGCGCGCCTGGCAGTCTTCGCGATGGCCTGGGGGTCCCACTCGGTCGGATTGAAGGTCGCGGCGGTCGCGTGGTAGTCCTCGACGCGCACGTTGTTCGTGTAGGGCGTGCTCATGGTGCTGCCGACGAGCGGCCAGGAGAGCTCAACGCCCTGCTGGCTCGAATGCCCCCAGTGCACGAACATCCCGAACCGCGCCGTGTCGAACCAGCTGTTGTCTGACATGCCATTCTCCTCCGATCAGGTGGGCGCATGATCGCGGGAATGGCTGCCTAGCTCAAACGCGGGAGATGCGGCGCCAGGTCTCGCAGGAGGCGCTCGAGTTCGCGCGGCGAGCGGACACGGGCAACGCGGAGACCGGGCATGGATGCGAACTGCGCCGGATACTCGCGGCGGTGACGGCGATGCGTCTTCAGCACCCAGAGGTAGAGCGACTCGCGGCTAAAGAAGAACATACGGAGCTGCTCGCGATTGCCGTTCCACAGTTCTTCATTGCGGAACCGGCGTTGGAATGTGCGCCTCGTCAGGCGCCAGAGCACCAGCGGCAGCGGATAGTCGAGCCATATCATCAGCTCGGCCTGGCCCCAGGTGAGATCGCGCACGACTCCGTAATTGCCATCGATGATCCATGTGGGACGCGCCAGCGCCTGCCGCACGCGTTCGCGGAACACCTCCGGCTGAGCGGGCGTCCAGCCGGGCTCCCAGTGCAGCGCATCGAGTTCGATGTGCGTGACGCCGCAGATCACGGACAGCCGGCGACCGAGCGTTGTCTTGCCGGACGACGATGGGCCTGAGATGACGATCTTGTTGTAGGTGGTCATCGAGTCGCTCGTCGCGTCGGTCGTTCACCAGGGGCGCCAGCCACCAGCGTTCTAGTCTCCGAATTCGGACGAGACTTCGACGATGAGCGCGTCTTCGTCAGAAGGAACGAGGATGATGTCGGCGAAGGCGGCGTCTTGCAGCGCCTCAAGGACGCGCGACTTGATGAGCTCGAGCACCGCCATGAACGAGATGATCACCTCCATGCGCGTGCCGCATTCTTCGATGATGCCTCGAAAGCTCACCCTTCCATCGCGTTCGAGACGCTGCGTGATCAGATCGACTTTCTCGCGCACGGTGAACTTGTGTGGGCGGACGACGGCGACGGGCTCCGCGACTTCCGGTTTGCGGGTGAGCGCGATCTCGACCATCTGCCGGAGCA
>JANPBN010000110.1:0-3733 GCA_031430415.1 Dehalococcoidia bacterium | reverse complement strand
TACCGGCGCGACGTGTTCGAGCGCCTCGGCGGCTTCGCGGAGGACATTGAGCGTGGCGAGGACGATGAGTTCAACTACCGCCTCCGCGACGCGGGCGGCGTCATTCTGCTCGTGCCCCGGGCGCAGGTCCGCTACGCCGTGCGCGGCGACATCCGGGCGCTCTGGAGGCAATACTTCGGCTACGGCCGGGCGAAGCCCCAGGTGCTGGCGCGACATCCGGCGCAGGCGCAGGCGCGCCAATTCGCGCCGGCGGCGTTCGTCGGGGCGCTCGGCGTGTTCGGATTGATGGCGATATTTGGCCAACCACGTGCGCTCAAGGCGCTCGCGGGGGTGTATACTCTGCTTGCCACCATTGCAACCCTCGTCTTGTTACCGCAGCGCCGTTGGCAGCTTCTCCCACCGCTACCAGCCGCCTTCGTGTGTCTGCATGTGTCGTACGGGCTTGGTTTCTTTGCTGGTTGCCTGGGGCTTGCCAGCAAACGCCTCGCCCGCGCCGTGCGGCCGGGCGCTCACCAGAGCACGGAAGCCCCGCACCCGCCCGGTTGACACTAGGCCCGCGACGCGCGCCGCCACCAGGAACACCGCCTGGCGCGCGAACGGGTCGATTCCGTGCCCGGATCTGTGGAAACCGCTCATATCGAGTCCGTTAGTCAAGCACGTGCCATCGCAGCACTTCCGCGAGATAGTCCTGATGCGGGAAACTAGTGAGTGTTGGAGTACGCGGCTGCGTGCCTCGACATTCGCGGCGTAGCGTCGCGTCTGCGCCATGCATGGCAGGGAGCACGGATGGAATACCGGACACTCGGCGATACCGGAATCGACGTCTCGGTCGTCGGTTTCGGCAACTGGACGACCAGCACGGGCTGGTGGGGCGATTACACCGATGCTGAGGCCGTGGCCCTCGCTCACGAGGCCCGCGATCTGGGCATCACGTTCTTCGACGCCTCCGACAGCTACGGCAACGGGCGCTCCGAGGAGCAGTTCGGTGAGGCCTTCGGCAACGACCCGGATGTCGTGATCGCCACAAAGGGCGGCTACGACTTCTACACGCACGGCAACGAACGCCGCGGACAGCGCGAGATTCCCCAGGACTTCAGCCCAACGCACTTACGCCGAGCCGTCGAGGAAAGCCTCCGCCGCCTGCGCCGCGACCGCATCGACTTCTATCAGCTGCACAACCCCAAGATGGACACGATCGACCGCGACGAGACGTTCGCGTGCCTCGATGACCTCGTCAGCGAGGGCAAGTTGCGCACGTACGGCGTCGCCCTTGGCCCGGCGATCGGCTGGGAGGCCGAGGGCGTGCGCGCGGCGCAGACCCGGACGCTCGCGGGAATGCAGGTGATCTTCAACATGCTCGAGCAGGACCCCGGCCGCGCGCACATCGCCGCGGCGGCCGAACGCGGCGCCGGGATCATCGTCCGCGTGCCCCACAGCTCCGGGCTCCTCGAAGGTCACTACACCGAGGACACGACCTTCGCGGAAAATGACCATCGCCGGCACCGTCCGCGCTCGTGGCTCATCAACGGCCTCAAGAAGGTCAAGGAGCTGCAGTTCCTGCTGGATGCGCGCCCGCACGCGACGCTCGGCCAGATCGCGCTCCGTTGGGTGCTCTCGTACCCGGCCGTCGCGAGTACACTGCCGAACATCTATAACAGCGAACAGATCGCCGAGTTCGCCGCGATCGGCGATGTCGCGCCGCTCACGCCGGGCGAGCTTGCGCGCGTTCAGGCGCTGTACGACACCAACTTCGGCCTGGAGCCGGCAGTCGAAAACGCACAAGCGGCAGGAGCCTCTCGATGACAGCAGCGAAGCCGGCGGCGGACATGGATGCGCTCGATCAGCGTCTGCTGAACGAGATGCAGGATCGGTTTCCACTGATCCGCGAACCGTTCGCCGAGCTAGCGCGGCGCATCGAGACGACCGAGGCCGATGTCATCGAGCGGCTGAAGGGCATGCGGAGCTCAGGGGTACTGCGGCAGGTCAGCCCGATCTTCGACACGAAGGCGCTGGGGTACAGCACATCGCTCGTCGCCATGCGGGTGCCCGAGGACCGCCTGAAGGAAGCGGCGGAGATCGTCAACGCGCACCCCGGTGTCAGCCACAACTACAAGCGCACACACGAATTCAACATGTGGTTCACCATCGCCGTACCTGCGGGAAGTGACCTGCAGGCGCACGTCGATGCGCTGCACGAGGCGGCCGGCGCGATCTCGACGCGTATGCTGCCGACGCTGCGGCTGTTCAAGATCGGCGTCACGCTCGATATGACGGGCGAGCGGCCGATCGATGACCGCTCGGCGCCACAGTACACGCACGAGCAGCGAGAAGTCGCTTCGAAGCACACGCTGACGGCCCAGGACATCGACCTGGTGCGCGCGGTGCAGGGCGACCTGGAACTCAAGCCGGATCCGTTCGCCACGCCGGCCGCCGCACTGGGCATGAGCGTCGATGAGCTGATCGCGGCGCTCGAAGACCTGCAGCGGCGCGGCTATCTGCGACGCTTCGCGGCGATCCTGCGCCACCGCAAGGCGGGCTTCGGCGCCAACGGCATGGCCGTGTGGAATGTGCCGCAGGACGACGTCGCCGACCTGGGCCAGACAATGGCCGGTTACACGACGATCAGCCACTGCTATCAGCGCCCGGTCTACGCGGACTGGAAGTACAACCTCTTCACGATGATCCATGCCCGGAAGAAGGGTGAGTGCGAGGACTTCGTCGCGCAGCTCGCGCGCGAGCACAAGCTCGACGACTTCGCGGTGCTGTACAGCACGACGGAGTTCAAGAAGATCCGGCTGGCGTACTTCACGCCGGAGTTCGCGGAATGGGAGACGCAGCATGTCGGTGGCCGTGAGGCCGCGCATGCCTGAGTCGGACGAGCCGCGCGAGTACATGCGGTGGGCGTTCTACCGGTTCGCGCCGTCGTGGCGGGCGCTCCCGCGCGACGAACGGGGCCGCGCGCTCGATGAACTCGCCGGCGCACTCGCGACGCCCGTCGCGCCGTGGCAGCTGTGCTACAGCGTCGCCGGACTGCGGCGCGATGCCGACTTCGGCGTCTGGCTGAAGACGGAGGCCGGGACGGAGCCGCTGCAAGAGTTCGAGCGGAACATCCGCTCATCGGCGGCGGGCGACCACATCGAACTGGCGCACAACTTCATCAGCATGACGAAGCCTTCTCCGTACGCGCGCAACACGCCGGAGTCCGAAGAACGCGAGAAGCTGCGTGCGTACGTAGACGGCGCACCCTACGTCTTCGTGTATCCGATGGTGAAGACGCGCGCGTGGTACACGCTGCCGCCGGAAGAGCGGGGCCGGCTGATGCGGGAACACATCGCCGTGGGCCACAAGTATCCGAAGATCCGCATCAACACGAGCTACAGCTACGGGCTCGACGACCAGGAGTTCGTCGTCGCGTTCGAAGGCGATGACCCGGCCGAATTCCTGGACCTGGTGCAGGAACTCCGGTACACGGCAGCCAGCTCGTACACGCTGACCGACACGCCCATGTTCACCTGCGTTCTGCGCGCCCCGCACGCCCTCGCCGAGGAATTCCGGACGAGGGCGTACGCGATTCCCAGATAGGGCGTCCGTAGGCGATGTGCGCGCCTACCCCACTGCTGCCTGCAAGCCTACAATGAGCGCATGGCCACGAAAGCCGCCAAGGAACGGAAGCTGACGCCGGAAGAGAAATGGGCGACGTATGAACGCGCCCTGATCATCACCGCGCATCCTG
>JANPBN010000109.1:0-3428 GCA_031430415.1 Dehalococcoidia bacterium | reverse complement strand
GCTTGTTTTATCTAACCCGGTTCACCTGTAAGCCTGGCTGGGGCTGCGCGCGATTCGCGCGTTCGGGCGGGATCAGTGCGTTGGCGTGGCAGTTGGCGTCAGCGTGGCCATGGATGTCGGCGTCCGCGTCGGCGTAGCGGTGGCCGAAGGTGTCGGCGTGGGTGTGCGGGTGGGCGTTGTTGTCCGTGTGGGTTTTGGGGTACGGGTTGCGGATGCCGACGGCGTGGGCGTCTTCGGCGGCTCCGGCGCATGCCCTGCGGGGCTGCCGTCGAGATACACGAACGTCCCAGACGGCGTGACGCCGTGACGCCATATGGCGATCTCCGGCATATCGAGTTCCCATGCCCTCGTCGCGAAACGCGCCCAGTCGTTTGATGACAGCGCCGCGCCCTGGCCAACGGGGATGATCGGTCGCTCGTACTGCTTCATGAGGTCCTGGGTTGCGTCGAGGAGGAATTCCGGCGACATGCCGTCGACGCCGATCGGGTATCCCGCATTGCGATAGCCGTCGATGTTGCCGGGGGTGTCGAAGGTGTCCCAGTAGAGCTGCGGCCAAATGCCGTCGGTGAAGGCTACGAACTCGATGAGCGGGATGAGGTTCATGCGCCATGGGCGCGGATCGATCGATATGTCGACGCGGCCGAATGGCGTGAGCGTGCGCAGTGCTTCTCCGAAGCGCAACGCTTGCCGTCCGTCGCCCGCCCAGAAGCCGGAACCGGGCTCAAGGTCGAGCGTGAGACTGCGCGCACCGGCCGCGAGGACATCGGCGACCATTTGCGCTTCACGTTCAGGATCGATGCCCTTGATGACGCTCCACGCGTGGAATGGCACGTCCTGGCGCTCGAAGAGGCGGGCGAGGCGCTCGACCTGCGCTGGTCCGCTGACCGCTTCGGCTGAGTGGTCGTACGTCGACATCCACTCGAGGCCGTCGTGGGTCTTCACCAGCACGCCCATGCCCGTGCCGGACAGCGCATTGGCGATGGTGGCGGCGGATCCGTCGGTGGAGAACTGCCACACCCACGAGCGGTGGTGGGGTGGCAGCGCTGTTTTCTCCTGTTGGGCACGGCGAACGGCTGCCGGGTCGCATTCGCCCGCGCCTAGCGCAACGGCCGCGGCTCCCGCGGTGACGGCGGCTGCCTTGATGAATGTGCGTCTATTGATCGACTGCTGGAGGACGGCCTCACTGCCCATCACGTACCCCTTATGCGTCCTTGCCCTGCATTGGCGCTCACCTTACCAAAGTCGGGATCGGTTTCCTACGTTTTCGCGGCCTCGGTTTACCCACTTTGGAGGCGGATCTTCGTGCATGCGTGTGCGACCGCTCGTGAGACCCGCATCAGGATCGCAGGAGTGTCAGATACGTACAGACTTGTAGTCTGCGGAGCGAAGAGCGCCGAGGAATGACGCCTCGTCATGGACGATGGCAGGGAACTCGGTGGCGCAGACGGCGACTTCGCGGACCGAGTGCGCGTCGCTGCCGCCGATGCCAGGGAATCGCAGACCATGGGCGAGGCGGGCTGCGTTGTCGTTCTGAAGCATGCCCTCGGTGCCGTTCTGCGTCTCGACGGAGTCGAAGCAGGCAGCGAGGTCATCGGGTGGGAGCGTGCCGTAGCGCCGAGAGGGATGGGCGAGGAACATCAGCGCGCCCTCGCTGCGGACGATGCGGTGCAGCGCATCGAGCGTCGCCATCTCCGGATGATGGGCGCCGGCACCGAAGACGAGGACATGGCCGACCTCCGTCGTGATCTCCATGCCGCGGAGGACGACGAACTCCATCTCGGCTGCCAGCGCGTTGATGTCATCGAGCGGCCAGAGTGCGTCGTGCTCGGTGATGCAGACACCATCGATGCCGCGTGCGCGGGCGGCGCGGACGAGTGCATCGGGCGTGAGCGCGGAGCAGGCGGAGTAGCGCTTCGTGTGGCAGTGGAGGTCGATTCGCATCCGTGGTGACTGGCCGCTGACGCGACTCGTCGAGTCTATTGCCAGCCTTTGCGGGCGCCAGCCACCATCTCCAGCGGACCGGCGGGCCAATTGAAGCCGAGGCGCATGGCGGCGTTGATGTCTTCCTCGCTGGCGATGCCTTCTTCGAGCACGCGGCGGGACTCGGCGACCATCGCGAAATAGATGCGGTTGGCAACGAATCCGTACTTGCCCGGCGCGTCCTTCACGAGGATGGGCGTTTTGCCGAAGCGACGTGTCAGTTCGACCATGAGGTCTCGAGTCTCGGTCGAGGTCTCGGGCGCGCTGATCACTTCGATGATCTTCATGATGTAGGCAGGGCTGAACCAATGGAAGCCGATGAAGCGGTCGCGGCGGGAGACGGACTTGTTGAGGTCGCCGATCGAGAAGCCGGAGGTGTTCGTCGCGAAGACGGCTTCCTTCTTCACGAGACCGTCGAGTTCGGAGAAGACGCTCTTCTTGAGTTCAAGGTTCTCCGGCACCGCTTCGACGATGAGGTCGCAGTCGCGGAGGTCGCCGACATCCTTTGTGAACGAGAAGCGCGCGGTAGTGGCGTCGTAGTCGGCTTGCGACATCTTGCCGCGCTCGACGGAGCCTTTGAGGCCGAACCGGCCCTCAACCATCGACGCTCGTGTCTTTTCGATGAGGTCGTCGTTGAGGTCGCGAATGATCGTGCGAAAGCCGTTCGCCGCGAACGTCTGGGCGATGCCGCCACCCATAACGCCGCCGCCCATCACCCCGACAAGCTTGATGTCGTCTGCGTTCATGGGCCGACCTCCGGCTTGCGTCCGTTCCTGCTGCGTAGATCGTAGCGCGAGGCGAAGCTTCCGGCTAGACGCTCGGGCTAACTGCAGAGCCGGCGGACGGTCTCGAACAACACCTGGCAGCCCAGACGGAGGTTCTCGATGGTGATCCGCTCGTTGTGGCCGTGCACGGTCATCGCTTCGTTCTGCTCGAGGAGGTACGGAATGAACCCGTACGAGGTGACCCCGTGCTTGCGGAACACGCGCGAATCCGTGAAGCCGGATGAGACGCTGGGGAGGACGAGCGCCTCCTCGACGTAGTCGTGAACGACGTCCTCGATGATGCCGAAGAGTTCGGTGTCGATGCTGGACGAGGGCGTGCTGGCCTCGAAGACGGTCTCGACGCGCACCTTCGGATCCTCGATCACATCGCGGACTTGCTGTGTGAAGGCATCGGGATCAGTGCCGGGGAGGAGTCGGCAGTCGAGGGTGGCTTCGGCGATGGCCGGGATGACGTTGTGTTTCATGCCGGCGCGGATCGTCGTCGCGGTGATGGTGTCGGTGAGGATCGCGTTCGCGAGGAGATTCTTCCCGGCGAGTTGCTCCATCGATCCTTGCGTCGGAGCGTCGGCCAGGATGCGGTTGCGATAGAGGCGGTCGAAGTATTCGCGGAGTTCCGGCACGACGTTCACGGGTCGCGACCAGTCCTGGATGCGTTGCAGCGCG
>JANPBN010000108.1:0-4274 GCA_031430415.1 Dehalococcoidia bacterium | reverse complement strand
GAGATGGTCCGGACCAACGGGACCCGCCTCGCGCCAGCACACTCTTCGCCGTCGATCCCACCGCGCCGGGCGGACTTACCCTGATCGCCCAGATTCAAAGCGAAGTGGCAATCAGGTTCTCGTTCGAGAATTGAAGGGCTTGCCTCGCGAAGGTCTCACTGCGCGCCAACGCGATCGTCCTCCAACCCGCCACTGAGCGGCATCGTTCGACGATTGCTGCGACCGTTTCACCCCATCCCGGTCATTCAGTCTCGAGGTGTAGTCCAAACGCATCGAGCGCCAGCGAGCTCAATTCTGTGCGACCAGAAATCGGCGCAGTTCGAGAGGATTGGTGAACAAAGTGCGGACACCCGGTCCGCGAGACGCGCTGGAATCGCGTCCTCCAGCACGTCCCGACGAGATGCAGAATTGGTGCCGAAGGTGGGAGTCGAACCCACATGAGCCTTGCGGCCCAACGGTTTTTGAGGTCGTAGCGGTCCATCCGAATCCGTCCAAATCGATCCGCGTACGACGTGATTTCGGGACTCGCGATCCGCAGGCGTCCGCATCTATCCGCGCTCATCCAGATCGGTTGCTGTCACCGTTGCTGTCAGGCCAGCCATTGCATAACTGAACCTGGGTACCTGAGTCGATCTTATTCAGTCGCCTTCAGCTTCGCCAGGTTCTGCCTGTAGATCGCGTCCTCGAGTTCGACGTAACCGACATCACGGATGAGTTGCGGATTTTCCAGAACGAACCGGATGAAGCCACGGACCTGCGGCTTGCCGGTCAGCTCCTCGTTCGCAGCGTACATGAACAGCGGCCTCGACAGCGGATACGTGCCCGGCAGCACCGTCTCCTCCGAAGGGGCGATGCAGCCGAGGCGATCGGTGGGCGGAAGCGGCAGACCGGCCCTGTCCTGATCCCGGTCGACCTGGAGCGCCTTCAGCTTGTCCTTGTTCTCGGAATAGTAGGCGTAACCAAAGTAGCCGATGGCGCCGTCGGCCGACTCGACTCCTGACACGAGCACGTTGTCGTCCTCGCTAAACGTCACGCCGGCATCGTTTCGGAACTGGTCGAGCGTGCCGTTGATCTCCTCCGAGAAGTAGTCGAACGTGCCGGAGTCCGCGCCCGGGCTGAAGATCTTGAGCGCCTTGTCCGGGAACGATGGATCGACCTCGTTCCAGTTGTTCACCTGGCTGCCCTGGTCGAAGATCTTTCGCAGCTGCGAGAACGTCAGGCACGACGCCCACGTGTTCGCCGGGTTGACCGCAACCGTCAGACCGTCGATCGCGATCCGAAACTCCGTCACATCGACGCCGCTATCGGCGCACGCTTGCGCTTCGCTGGTCCTCATCGGGCGCGACGCATTGCTGATGTCCGTTTCGCCGCGGCAGAACTTCTCGAAGCCGCCACTCGTCCCGGAAATGCCGACGGCCACCTTAACGTCGCTCACCTTGCCGAACTCCTCGGCCGCCGCCTCGGCGATCGGGCCAACGGTGCTGGAGCCGTCAACGACGACCTCGCCCGAGAGCGAGGCGTATCCGCTGTCCCCCGCGGCCCGCGTCGGCGTATCGGTGTTGTCCGATGAACCGCCACAGGATGCGGCAGCGATCAATACGACGGATGAGACCAGCGCCACGAGCGGGCGCCGGAGAACGGTCGTCTTCCATGACATGAGTGTGATTCCTTTCGGTGCGCGAGCAGTTGTCATCTGGCGACCGCCGCAACGAGACGGCCCTGCAGGTACTCGCGTGTTTCGTGTTGCGCTGGTCGATCGAAGACGGACTGCGTTTCGCCGAACTCGACGAGTTCCCCCGCGAGCATGAACGCGACGTAGTCCGAAACACGCAGGGCCTCGTGGAGGTCGTGCGTGACGATCGCGACCGTGTATTCGCCCTTCATCGCCGTGATGCTCATTTCGAGCGCGGCGGTGGAGACCGGGTCGAGGGATGCCGCGGGCTCATCCATGAGGATCACGCCCGGCGATACCGCAAGCGCCCGCGCGATGCAGAGTCGCTGCTGCTGGCCGAGCGACAGCTCGTATGCACTCGCATCGAGGCGATCGCGGACTTCCTCCCACAGCGCCGCCTTTTCGAGACAGGATTGGGCGAGACCACGGAGGCTGCCCCGGTGGGCCCCCTGCGCCTTGACGCCGTACGCCACGTTCTCCTTGATCGACATTGGGAACGGGTTCGGCTTCTGAAACACCATGCCGACGGCACGACGGAGCAGCACCGGATCCATCTCCCGTACGTTGCGGCCATCGATCGTGATATCGCCGGAGACCTCGCAGCCAGGCGTCAGGTCCGTGAGACGGTTGAGGCAACGCAGGAGCGTGCTCTTGCCACACCCGGACGGCCCGATGATCGCCGTCACAGCGCCCGGGGCGAAGTCGAGATCGACACCGCGGATCACCTCCGTCGCGCCGTACGATACGCGCAACCCGCGCACGTTCATTGTTCCAGGCACGGCGTGCTCCTTTCTGAAATGCTCGGGGTCACAGTGATGCCCCGCGGTAACGCCGCGCGAAACGCTGCTTCAAGAACAGCGCGCCGATGCTCAGCGCAAACGTCAAGAAGATAAGTAGAAGCGCGGCCGTAAACTCATACGGCTGCATCGTGTCACTGAACGTGCGATCGACGCCGCGGTCGGCGTAGTACACCGAGAAGGCGAGCGACGTCGCCTCTCGCAGCGGGCCGACGCCGAACTCGCCCGAACCAGCGATGAATAGCAACACGGCGACGCTCCCGGCGGCCTCAGCGCAGCCGAGGAGTAGCCCCGTGATGATGTTCGGCACCGCCCACGGCAGCAGGATGTGGAGGAAGCCGTGCCCTTCCGTGGCGCCGAGGGCGAACGAGCCCTCCCGAACCTCCCGTGGTATCGAGCGGAACCCTTCTTCAGTCGTGCGAGCGATCACCGGAATCACCAGCAGCGAGAGCACGATCGAAGCCGTCAGGAACGAGCCGTGAGCGGCGATCTTGAATCCATCGTCGTCGTTGTAAAACCCTCGCAGGAGATCCGAGCGCAGGTCACCCGCAGGGTAGTTCGATGCCCAATCCGCAAGCGTGAACGCGGTGACCCCGAGAATGAAGACGGAGATCGCACGCAGGAGCAGTGTCGAGAACCGGATCAGGAGCGAAAGCCGCCCCTGATACTCCGCCATGTAGACGCCGGCTCCGACCCCAATCGGTAAAGCGATCGCCGAAGTCATGCCTATGAGCAGGAATGTGCCGAGTAGCTGGTTTCGCAGCCCCGGCTGCGTTACGAAGGCATTGCCTTCGAGCGTAACGTTGTAGTTGCGCGTGATCAGATCGAGTCCCAGGTTCGGCGCACCTTCCGCGATGAGCCGGAACAGAATGGCTCCGTACGCGGCAAGGATCAGTCCGATCGGGAGCAGCAGGTACGGATACCGGGCGCGATCCTGCGCCGTAGGCGTTGCGCCGAGCACGCGGTACAGCGACGCAGACAGCGCCGGCAGACCCAGAAGAATCAGGATCGGGGCAGTGATCATCGAACGATGGATGATGCCATTGATCTCGTACCCATAGATGTACTCGGGCGTCACTTGCAGCACGACCGCGCCGGCTATCGCGCCGACGATCATGGCGATCAAGCTGCGATCCCATCGATCCTCTTCGAGTCGGACGTGAGCGAGAACCGCGGCCAGCGAAAGCGCCAGGGCGGCGAGCAACGGCAACCGCAACGGCTCGAGCGAGTTCAGCGTGAGCGACGCCACGCCGACGGCGATCGCGGCGGAAGCGGCGACGAGCGCCGCGTATGGCGCGACGCGGGCGGCCTGGCGAAGTGGGAGACCAGGGAACGCACGCGCGTCGCGCCATGAACGGTCGATGATGGACGGCCCATCGGCGTCGTGGGCCGCGGCGTCGTGGGCCGCGGCCTCGTGGGCCTCGGTGGGTGTGGCGGCCGGCGGCGTCGCGACGCTCATACGACCACCCGCCGCCGGAAGACGCCTTCGAGCACGGTCGTGAGCGTGACGATCACCACCGCCGCGACCAGGAGCAGAGAGGCACTAAAGTACCCCACCGTGCAGTCGCCGGGTCCACCCAGGATCGGCGCTCTACACGCCTCCGGGCTGGTGAACCCGCCGACCAGCGCCGCGCCGGTCGAAGTCAACGGACCTGTGCGCTCCAGAACATCGAATGCCGGTGTCGGCATGTTTGCCTCGAACCCGACGATGAAGAGAACGATCATGACATCGCCCAGCACCTTCAACGTGCCGAGCCCTGTCGCGGCCACGATGCCCGGCATCGCTCGCGGCAGCGTGACGCGCC
>JANPBN010000107.1:0-8214 GCA_031430415.1 Dehalococcoidia bacterium | reverse complement strand
CTGCGGATATATCCAAGTCACACAGCGTTGTCTGGTGGTCGCTGCCTCGCATCTTCAGCACGTTGATCTTCCGGCGGACGTCTCCCCGCTCTTCGACTAATCGCAACAGGATAATCGAGTCGGCGAGGTACGACACCTTCGCTTCACCTGAGAATCCTGAAGACTCGAAGAACGAATACGCTTCGGTCGTCATGATCAACGTAGTTCCCCGGCGCTTAAAATAGTCGCTGATCGCCCAGAGGTACTCCACCGTGCTGATGTCGCCTTTAGTTGGGAGCAGATCGAAGGCGCTAATACTGTCGATGACGATCAGCTGCGCTCCGGCCTGTTCGGCTTGTTGCCGAATTGCCGCCGCCTGCCGATCGATGTCCATCTCGGACGGCGAGACGTGCAGGAACTGGATCGCGCCCCTTTCCGCCAGCTCGTCTACCGGCCACCCAAGGGTCGACGCATTGCGGATCAACTGGTTCGCCGCCTCTTCGAGTGTCACGAATAGCACCTTCATGCCGTTTCGCGCCGCCTCGACGCCGAAGCTCAGAGCGGTCAATGTCTTGCCACTCCCGGTGCCGCCGCTGATCAGCGTCACAGTGCCCGCGGGGATCCCACCACCCATCATCTCGCCAAGTCCCATGATCGCCGAGCCTATGCGCTCGTCCGAAAGCACGTACTCAGCCTGGGCGTCCGGCCGCATGCGTGGATAGACCGTCATTCCCGTATCATCGATCTCGAACGAGTGCCGCCCGAAAAAGGCGTTCGTCCCGCGCATCTTCACCACGTTGATGTAACGCTTCTGCCGGTGTCCTTCTTCGGTGCCGGACAGGTGGATGATGCCGTCGGCGATGGCAAACTCCGGTTCCCGCGAGATCTCGTCGAACGAATATTCGCCCACCAGCAGCGACGTCACCTCCCAGGTCGCCAGCACGATCATCATGTCGGCGGCGAAAGCGCGGTATTCGCTTGTTTCCTTGAAGTGCTCGCGAAACACCTTGAAGCTGTCCAGCACGAGGAACTCGGGCCGGTGCTCGCGAATCAACTCTTCCAGTTGGCGGATGGCAGCCGAAGCGCCGCCTTCACGAAGCGCATCTCCCAGGTCGCAGTACCGCACCGTGCGTTCCAGGAGTGCCGGCTGGAAGAACGAGAACCCCCGGGAGAAACTGAGCATCTTTATTGGTGGCTCGGAAAGCGTTGTCACGTAGAGCACCGATTCCGCGCGACGTGCGTTCGCGAACAAAGCTTGCTCTGAAAGCACGCTCTTACCGGCTCCGGGTAGCCCCGTCACGAAGACCGACGAACCCTTTGGGATGCCGCCACCAAGAACCTCATCGAGTCCCACGATGCCGGTCGTGACACGAGGCTGGGATTGAGTTCGCCCTGGGCTAGCTACCATTTCGTCTGCCTCGGCGCAGCAACTCGGTTACCGAGAGTCCATCGGTTAAACGGTCAGCAATTTCCTTGCCCAGTAGCCGGGCGAGGAACACGAGGAGCACGCCATTGAGCGCTGTGAAGGCGTCCCGGATCTGGTCATCCGTTGCGTCTGCGAACGCCGTGCGTACGCCCTCGAAGACCACGTCGTCGCCTTGACAACGAAGGGTAGCGATTCCGGGGTGCGCCCGCGTGATCTCCGTGACGGCGCGATCCACCAGTCGATTAACGGTGGGCGCGCCAAGAACGCGTATGAGGCTCTCGCGGAGATCATCAAAGGACGTCTCGTAATACGAAAGGCGGTCGGCTTCCATAACCCTCGCGCGCGATAGTGGCGTACGAATCGATCACGTGATGACGCATCATAGGTGGCAGTAGATTCTCGCGCCAAGCAAGGCCGCACCGATTGAATAACAAAAGCATCGCAGTTGCCTCCGAATGAGATGTGTAATGCCTCTCCTACACGGGCTTGGGTGCGCTGGGTACCGATCTGAAGCCTGCCCCGGATCCGCAAGAGTCGTACGCGGGCGGTTCGCCGTCACGCGCTCCTCGCACGGCACGGTTTCAGGCGACACGTCAATGCCTCCTCGCTGCGCCGACACGAGGATTGACCTCGAATGTAACGGTAGCGTAACTTTCGATCAACGCGTTGCGGAAGGAGATGGGCATGGCGCCGAACCGTTGGTCAGTCGAACGCGCGAACAGTTGGTACGAGACGCAACCCTGGCTCGTCGGCTGCAACTTCCTCCCCAGTACGGCGATCAACCAGCTGGAGATGTGGCAGGGCGAGACCTTCGACACCGCAACGATCGATCGCGAACTCCGCTGGGCCGCGGATCTCGGCATGAACTCCGTTCGCGTATTTCTGCACGACCTGCTGTGGGATGCGGAGCCGGATGCCTTCGCCGAACGCATCGACACGTTCCTCGGAATCGCTCAGAGCCACGGAATCTCAACCGTGCTTGTACTGTTCGACGATTGCTGGCACGGCGGCGCGCGCCTCGGCCCGCAGCCCGAACCGGTACCCGGCCGGCACAACTCGGGATGGCTACAGTCACCCGGGCATACCGTCGTCGCGGATGCCGCGGCGCTGCCCCGCCTCGAGGCATACGTCAGAGGCGTCGTCGGACGGTTCGGCAGGGACCCCCGCGTACTCATGTGGGATCTGTATAACGAAGTGACCAATGGCTTCCTGCCCGGTCAGGCGCTTGCCGGCGCGGACCGCGAACAGGCGTACGCCGACGCACTGCAGCGGCGCGCCGTAAGCATGCATAACCACATGCGGCTGTTGGATTTGTCGTTCGAGTGGGCTCGCAGCGTCGCCCCATCGCAACCGCTCACGGCAGGCCTCTTCATGCCGGACCGGAACCTCAACGAACGTCTGTCGTCGCTCTCCGATGTCATAACGTTTCATAACTACGAAAGCGCCCAGCGGCTCTCCGCGCTCATCGCCCGCCTGCGAAAACACGGCCGTCCGCTGATCTGCACCGAGTACATGGCACGGACGCGCGACTGCGATTTTGCCGCGCAGCTGCCCGTCTTCAAGCAGGAGCGCGTGGGCTGTTACAGCTGGGGTCTCGTCAATGGCAAAAGCCAGACGCACATCGCCTGGACGGGCGAGAGCGAGCGCTGGTTCCACGACATCCTTCATCCGGACGGCACACCTTACGATCCCAGGGAGGCGGCGCTTCTCCGGCAGATCGTTTTGGAAGTTTGACTTCTCAGTAACGGTACCGTAACTTAGTTCCATTCACAGCCGATAAAGGAGCACCGTATGCCATACGCAACCGGACGCCTGTACCTCGACGCGGACAGCCACGTGATGGAGCCCGCCGACTGGCTCAAGGAGTACGCCGATCCGGATGTCCGCGATCGCCTGAAGCCGGCGCCCAGCTGGAACTTCACCCGCGCGAAGGCGGCGGAGCTGCTGGCGGAGCGTGCCTCCGATCCCGAGAAGGAAGCTCGTGCGCAGTCGCGGCTCCTCGCCGAGGGGATTCGCGCCTATGGTGCGTGGGATCCGGCCGAGCGCACGAAGGCCCTGGACATGCTGGGGATCTCTGCACAGCTCGTGTTCCACACCTTCGCCGCCGGAGGCTTCGTCTGGGGCGATGACGAGGTCCTGTACGGCGGAGCGCTCGCCGAAGTGCGCGGGCTCGTCGATTTCTGCAAGCACGACAAACGTCTTCTGCCCACGCCGTACATTCCGATGCGCAACCCGGAGCAGGCCCTCGCGCTCACCAAAGAAGCGATCCGGCTCGGCTGCCCGGCAGTGCTCGTTGACTCGGCCTACACTGACAAGTCGCCCACCCACACGGACTACGAGCCGATGTGGGCCGTGCTCGCCGAGGCCAACGTGCCGTTCATGACGCACATTGGCACCGGTGGGCCGCTCGTGCCCAAGGCCTTCCGCAACAACGGCCGCCCGATCCCCAAGGACTGGCTCGGCGGGGGCGAGAACATCCGCTCGAAGGACTACGTCGGCATTGGCCACTGGCCCTATACCTTCTTCTCGATGATGGCGATGGACGGCGTGTTCGAGAAATTCCCAGGCCTTCGCGGCGCGTCGATCGAGCAGGGTGCGGAGTGGGTTCCGCAGATGCTGCGCGCGCTCGACCACGCCCAGAACATGTTCAAGAAGACCGAGCCCGACCTGCGCGCTCTTCCGATGCAGGCCTCCGACTACATCCGCCGTCAGGTGAAGTTCACGCCGTTCCCCAAGGAAGACGTGCGTTGGATCACGGAGAACATCGGTCCCGATCTGCTGATGTTCTCGACGGATTATCCCCACCTGGAGGGCGGGCATGATCCGCTGAAGAACTTCTCAACAAACCTCGCCGGCATGTCCGACGACGTCCTCGACAAGTTCTACTCCGGCAACTTCGCAGAGCTCATGGGGATCGACGTCGCGACCTACGCCACGGCGGTAGCCTGATGGCTGGAGCCACCGCGAGGGCCCCGGTCAGCCGCCTGAGCAAGGAAGATCGCCGCGAGCAGCTACTCGATGCTGCGGCGGACATCGTCGTCGGACGCGGCGTCGGCGCGCTCACAATGGAGGGGCTGGCGGAGCGCGCCGGTGTCTCCAAGGCGCTCCCGTACCAGCACTTCGAGAACTCAAGCGCGGTGCTGATCGCACTCTACGGTCGCGAGATCGGCCTCCTCGGCCGGCGCGTATACGAGGCCGTGGATGGCATAGCGGATGCCGAAAAGCGCGTCGTCGCGGCGATTCATGCCTACTTCGATGTCGTGGCCGAGCGCGGCCGCGTGCTCGGCGCGTTCACGGGTTCCGGCTCCAGCGTCGCCGCCGAAGCCGACCAGGGCGCTCGCACAGGCGTCGAGTTTGTGACGGCGCTACTCATCAAGCCGTTCGGCTTCTCCGGGCGGCGCGCGCGGATGCTCGCGTCGATGCTCCTCGGGACCCTCGCCGGCGCCACGGATAGCTGGGCCCACTCCGATGGCGGGCGCGCACGCATCGAGCAGACAGTGACGGCAGTCATCATCGGCGGTCTGCGCGGCGCGCGAGAACAGGAGCGTTCAGGGTGATCCGGATGTTCCGGTCAAACGTTGCTGTAGATTCGTCGCTAGCACGCACGAGCGCGCTGGCCCTGTTTGGAGCAGCTGCCATCCATGCTGCAGCAGCCCCCGTCCACTTCGACCAGGATCCGCTGCATGGCATCTTGTTTGTCGCTGTCGCCATTGTGCAGGCGCTTGCCGGGATCGCGCTACTCGTTAGCGGGAACCGGCGCGTCCTCGTTGCATCGGCGGTGGTCAGCGCGGGCGTGGTCGCCGCGTGGGTGGTGTCTCGCACGGTCGGGATCCCCGGCATCGAAATCGCCGCGGAGAGGGAAGCCGTCGGGCTGGCCGACGGCGTGGCGACCTCGTTCGAGCTGTGGGTCATCGCCACCGCGCTCGCAGTCGTTTCCTTGCCGCGCGCCCGCCTGGCGGCTCAGCTGTCGCTCCCGGCTGGCGCTTGGCTGAGCATCGTGGCAATCGGCATCGTGGCCGTCACGGTCCCTGCGGTTTCAGCCGCCCCCCGGCACGACCACGGCCAAGGCCTCGGCCAGGCGACTCACCACCAAAGTAATCCTGCTGGTCAGGACTTGATGGCGCATAACGACCAGCACGACAGCAGCGCCGTCCTGTTCGGCGACGATAGCCACGCCAAGGCCCCGTGTGATCCGACCCCGGAACAACAGGCTGCGGCCGACAAGCTGCTCGCCGACACCCGTCGCGATCTCAAGCGGCTCGCCGATGTCGAAACGGCCAGAGCTGAAGGCTACATGCGATACGGCGACGTGGCGATCCAGGGCACGTGGCACTACATCAACTGGGAATACCAGGCCGACCCGGATGTCCTGAGCACCATGAAGCCGGAGTCGATCATCTACTGGCAGGCCACGCCGGAGTCAAAGATGTACCTCATCGGGGCAATGTACCTCGTGCCGAGGGTGGCTGACGTGGGTTCGGCGGTGGGCGGCTGCCTGACGACGTGGCACGTGCACGGCGAGCCGTTCGCTGCCCCGGGCGTCGTCACGCCGGAGATGCTTCATGTCTGGCTGATTCCGATGCCGGATGGGCCTTTCACGTGATCGCACAAGGCCGAACACATTGCGCTTGGAGGCGGACTTCGCTTGGGGCGGCGCTTGCGTTGTCGCTCGTCGTCGCCGCATGCGGAGGCGGTGGCTCTCCCGAAACGGCTGACCCGACCCCGAGTTCCAGCGCGCGCACCACGCAGACTCCTGCCCAAACATCCGTGCCGGCGACGTCTCCTCCGCAGACAGAAGGCTCGCCCATTTCGGGCGCCGAGGGCCCGCCGGGCGCTGCGACGCCTGTCCCTTCCGGTGGTTCGAATCCTGGCGCGCCGGTAACGCAGCCCCGTCCCCCCGCCTCCGCGCCACCGACGCGGACGTATAGCGCCCAGGAAGCATCCGCACAGATCAATGCCGTGTCGCTCGCGCTCGCCGATCTCCCGGCGGGCTGGACGATCCTCTCCGACACTGCCGGCGTCAGCGACGCGAACTCGGCGAGTTGCGGATGGCTCGGGTCGCGCACGGTGACGAATCTCGTGGGGGATCCGATCCAGGCGTTTGTCGACGGTGAGACGCTCGCGTTTCTCTCCAGTGCGACAGTGTTCGCGACAGAAGCGGGTGCAGCCGATTGTGCGAAAAGCGCCACGGCGGGATTCCGGACGTCGGGCGACATCGCTCGTCTCTTTGGCAACCTGTTCATCGAGCCGGATGCTGTCGTCGTCACGGAGGTCGGTGCTCCAACGGTCGGCGATAGCTCGATAGCCGGAACGCTCACCGGGAAGATCAGCGTTCAAGGGAATATCATCGATCTGACGGTGCTCGTGGTCGTCTATCGAAAGGGCAACGTCACGGGCGCGGTGGCATCGGCGCGTTCCGGGCACATACCGCCGTTGTCCGAGCTCCAGCCCTTGATCGAGGTCACGATCGGACGCCTGTCGGCCACGCAATGATCGGGGCGAGAACCAGGAGCTGGTTCGCCGGCCTCGCCGCCGGCATCGCCATCGTGAGTAGCGCATGTATCGCGGACGAGGAAGGCATACCGCGCGCGGCCGGCTTCGACGGAGAAACGATCACCCTCGGCGTGATCACCACGGTGGACGGAGTCATGGCGCCCGTCGGTCAGGCGATCACCGCCGGGAACCGCCTCTACTGGGACGAGCTCAACGCACACGATGGCGTTGCCGGACGCTATCCGGTCGAACTGCGCGTCGCCGACGCCAGGAACTTCGAGTCCGTGGCCGTCGTCGAGTACGACGCGATGGTCGAGGAGATCGTCCTACTCAATCAGATCCAGTACACGCGCTCGATCAGGGCCATCCTCCCGCGGCTGAAGATGCAAGTCGTCGTCGCCCTGCCGGCAAGCCCGGATGCCGACTGGATCCGCGAGCCCAACCTCTTGCCCGTGGCCGCGCCTTCAGACATCCAGGCGATCAACGGCGCCGCGCACCACGTCGCGGTCCAGGGCGCCGGCGCCCGGCTCTGTTCGCTATGGGAGGATGATACGTACGGGCGTTGGGGCTCAGCGGCCCTCGATTTCGCGGTGGCGCAGCTTGGGCTCACGCTCGTCGCGCGATCGACCTTTGGGCCGATCGAGCAGAACTTCGCATCCGGCCTCGATGAACTGCAAGCCGCCGGCTGCGAGGCGGTCGTGCTCAGCGGGCTACCCTTTCACACGCTCGCGGCGTTGCGTCAGGCGCAGTCACGAAACTATGCGCCGCAGTGGATTGTCCTCGCCCGCGGATGGCAGGCTGATTTCGCCGAAGACGAGTCGCTCGCGCCATACCTCGCCGCGAATGTGTGGGTGGTCGCCGAAGGCCCCGCCTGGGGCGACGAGTCGGCGCCCGGCATGAAGCAGATGCTCGACGCTCTGGAGCGGCATATGCCCGAGCAGAAGCCCGACCTCTGGTTTGCCTACGGGTACGCGCAGTCATGGCTGGCACATCGCGTGCTGGAGGAAGCGGTCGCGCGCGGCGACCTCAGTCGCTCCGGCATCTTTTCCGCCAGCCAATCGCTGGGCACCGTCGACTTCGGCGGCCTGGTTGGTGCCTACACCTACGGAGATGGTCCGGACCAACGGGACCCGCCTCGCGCCAGCACACTCTTCGCCGTCGATCCCACCGCGCCGGGCGGACTTACCCTGATCGCCCAGATTCAAAGCGAAGTGGCAATCAGGTTCTCGTTCGAGAAATGAAGGGCTTGCCGCGCCAACGCGATCGTCCTCCAACCCGCCACTGAGCGGCATCGTTCGACGATTGCTGCGACCGTT
>JANPBN010000106.1:0-2248 GCA_031430415.1 Dehalococcoidia bacterium | reverse complement strand
GGCCAGCGTACTCCGCCTGCATGATGTCACGGATCGGGTCGTCAGCTACGCCCGCCAGGTCGATGTGGCGGCGCACGACTTCCTCCGGTTGCAACTCGATCCGGCGGCCCTCCTCTTGCGACTCGATACGGATACGGCCGGCCCAGTCGTTGTCCTGCCACGTGAACTGCGCGTTCTCGCAGACAAGGTTCATCCGCCGGCTCGATCCGCGATGGAGAATGTTGTGCCAGATTGAGACGTGGCTGGCGACGGCGCCGCTCTCGAACTCCAGGATCGCGTTGCTCAGGTCCTCGATGCCGTCGATGCGCGCGAAGTGACGCGTGACGCCGTGAACGCGCTTCACCCTGCCGAAGCACGACGCCAGGATGTCGATGTCGTGGATCGCGTGCTCGAGCAGCGTGCCCGCTCCGGCCTGCTTCGCATCACCGCGCCAGGTGCTGGCGTAGTGGCCCTGGATCGGGAAGAACTGGTCGTCGACGAGCGTCGCCGTCATCGGGCGGCCGGCGCTCGGCTCGTGCATCAGCGCGCGCGTCACGTTGACGACGGCCGAGAAGCGCATGACGAGCCCGACCTGGTTGATGATGCCTGCGCGCGTCACCGCGTCGAGCATCGCGGCGGCGTCCTCGTAGTTGAAGGCGAGCGGCTTCTCGCAGAACAGCGCTTTGCCGGCGGCGGCGACCTTCTCGGCCAGTTCGCGGTGGTTATAGGTAGGCGTGCAGACGTAGATCGTGTTGACATCGGGCGAGGCGATGAGCTCGTCGGGGTTATCGGTCACGAGCGAGAGTTCCGGCCCGCCGAAGGACGCCCGGCGTTCCGGATCGGACTCGCATAGCGCCACGAGCTCGCCATCGATCAGGCCGCGGTTGATGAGGTAGTTCGCGGCCCGGCTGTGGGTGCTGCCCATGCGTCCGCCGCCGATGATGCCGATCTTTGGTCGCATAGCTGCCGCCCGCCCTCGCTACTGCCCCGCGCCCGGTTCGGAGAGCGTACAGCGATGGTGACCCATGGGGAACCGACGACCGGGGGAGGGGGCCGCGCGGTTGGAGGGAGCGCCGCCAATCCGTACGGGTCGCGGGGCACCCCGTCTCGTTTTCCCCGGAGGCGCCGTTAAACCGGGAGAGCAGCGGATTGGTTCCGGACCACCCCCATCGACCGGAGTCACCCGCTGCTCATTTTTTTCGACGACAACCGTCCACTCACCGGAGCTGGGTGATCCCATGGATGTCGGAACCTTCGCCGGCCTCCGGCTAGGGATACGCCGACAGCGTTGAGCCATAAATCGGGTCCGGACCGGTTTCTCGCATCGTGTCCTCTACCGCTCGGTGAGCATTCCGCGGCCGGTGGACCAGATGGCGAAGAAGACTCCCGGTGATGTAGTCCGCATCTCGTGCAGCGATGTAGCCATCCCAGCCGATGAACTGAGACGCACCCCGGTCTCGAAAGGCTCTTGCGAGACCCTTGCTACTGAGCCCGCCGCAACCCATGAGGATGATGGTCGTGCCGTCGAAGCGACCGACCTGCGAGGTAATGAACGACGGCGTTATGGCCCAGTATCGAAAGGGAGTGGTTTGTCCTATGTAAGTGGTCTTGACAAGGCCGTTGACTGCCAACGCCTCATTGAGTCCTTCTACAAAGGCGGAGTCGTCAACAATCTGATTTGTACCAATTCCGCCATCGGCACGTTGAGCCGAGTCCGCACCACTACCGGACACAATCGAGTGACTCCTCAGAATGATGAGGTCGTAGTCTAATTCAGCAAGCCTGCGGTATGTGCCGATTGAAACGTTCGCGGGCGGCACATAGTCCACGTGGTAGCCGCGCTCTCGGAGTAACTCCTCGGTATCACGCCGGAACGTCGCACCAGGATTCGTATCTCCGAGTTGATCGACGATCAACGCCCGAAGTGGGCGAGGCTCTTGGCTCCCCTTCAACCACATATCCATGCCGAGAAACAGCATGACGCTGAGCCCAACGACGAGCGAGGCGCAGAGAGCGATGTCCGACAAACCAAACCACCGCGAGGCGGGCGTGCCGACTGGATCCTGTGAACGCACCGGGGCGACCGTCACTCTGCTCCGGGACGCCGCAGACGACTCCTCACGATGACCGTCAGCACGATGAGCGACACCACCGCGCCAATCCCGAAGCCGTACAAGGCGCGCCACCCCGCAGCGGGCGCGGTGCCGTCATTCGCGACTTCTTGACCGGCGATAGTCTGGTTCCCAGCGTCATCGACCACGATTAGTCC
>JANPBN010000105.1:0-5661 GCA_031430415.1 Dehalococcoidia bacterium | reverse complement strand
GTCCCCACCCGGCTTCTGAAGGCGCCCCACACGATTCTGCCATTGTGCGCCTATGGGTCAGCCGCGTCCGCGGCGGACGTCTGTTGTGAGTCCACGACACGATGTTGCTGCAGATCCACTCCGGGCGGGCTGGCGGGTTCGTTGACGGCATCGGTGTAGACGCGCGGCCTGAGCACGAGCTCCTCGTTGCCAAGCGGCCTGGGTCGTAATGTGGCAATGTCGCGGAGTTCAATCGACGGCAACTGGCCGCAGATCCGCAACCTCGCGGTAGATCAACATGATGGCGATAGCGAGAACGATCGACGCCCAAAACCATCGCAGCGAAGCGGGCCGCCCGCTCATCTCCGGCAGGACGGCTGCCAGCAGCAAGAGCTGCGCCCCGGCGAGGGCGTCGTATTCAAGCGGGATCAGCGCCCCGAGCGCACCCAGTGTCGCGATGAGCCAGGCCGTCCAGATCAAGCTTCGGCGCGCGGCGAGCGGCATGCCCGGCCATACCCACGGCAACACGGCCGCTGCCGCCGCCAGTGCCGCTCCGATCGCCAGCGGTGCGGCGAGGGCAGACCACGGTCCCTCGGCGCGCGCAAGCGTAACAGTGTCGCTAGCGAGCAGGAGTGCGCCGAGCAGTGCGCACACGCTCGCGTGCAACTCGGTGAAGACCTGTCCGAGTGGGCGAAGCCGCGCGTAGAAGGCGCTCATTTAGCGATTTCCTCCACGTCGACTGCACTTCCGTCGCGCGCGGCGCGCGAGCGCCCACTCCAGACGGGCCAGATCCACAGGTACAGTCCGTTCAGCGTCAGCAGGATGATAACCACGCCGGAGAGGTCCACAAGGCGCTTGCCCCAAACAGGCCCCCAGAACTCTTCGGTGAGCAGCTCGCCGGCATGCAGTTCTTCGATCATGAAGTCCTGCCGTGACGATACATTGATCGCATTGCCGTTATACATGTTGACGATCACCTCGGTGCTCTCTTCGCCTTTAAACCGCACCTTGGCGTAACCCGAGGGAAGTCGGAAGTCAATAAAGCGGATGTCCTTCACGGAGGACAATTCCGGGTCGTCAGCACCCGCGATGCCGAAGGTGGCGATTGAGCTGAGTGACAGTGGGGTGACCTCGTTGGGCTCATACTCCTTACGGACGAATGGTTCCTCCATGAGCCCGAACTGGCGTTTGTGGTTGAGCAGGACCCCAGTGACGCTCAGCATGATCACCATTACGGCGACCACCAGCCCCGCGACGAGATGCAGCGAGCGGTTCGCTTGCAGCCACCAGCCGCGGCGGGTATGGGTGGCGCCTTTCGCGCGGAACAGGCGGTTCAGCCAGAGCCACACGCCGCCGATTGTCAGGATGATCAACACGCCAGCAACGACGTCGCTAACGATCACGCCACGCTGGCCGAGGATCTCTCCCGTATGCAAGCGCTCCAACGTGACGTCATCGCGAGGCGCGATCTGGAGCACCTCGCCGGACGTGGCATCGAGGACAACCTCGGTGGAGTCGCGGTTGATGAATCGTACGGCCGCCTGGTTGGAGTCTGGGCGGTACGTGATGCGGGCGATGTCGCGCGGGAAGTTGACATCGAGGCCGTGGTTGTGTCCGGCCGTCAGCCCCCGGATGACGATCTCGCGCAGCGGCAGCGCGTCATCAATCGACCCCTGGCTTTCGTGTTCGGGCTGACGCCAGAACCCTAGGTCATCGAGATGGTTGAGGTAGATCCCCGTGATGCAGACCACAATGACCGCGACAGCAGTTATTGCGCCGAACCACACGTGCGAGCGATAGACGAGCGTGGCGAGTGCGCGGCGCGCCCGTGTGGACAGCGCCGCACCTCCGCTACGCGTGGTTGTCGCTGTCGTTCCCTGCGCCGCTTCCTCTCCCAGCATCAGCTTTACGGATACGGGAAGTCGAACGCGCTGTCCAGGTTTAACCTGGTGTTGTTCTGCACGTTCACGCGCAACCCCAGGAACGCACCCTTCGCGATGTTGTACGGGCCTAGTGTCACCGTACCGTTCCGGGCGTAGACGTTTGCCTGCAGCTGCACATCGTTGCTCGTGTTGAACGCGGTCGGCGACGCGGGCGGCCCGTCCGCACCCGTCACCCAGAAGACAATGTGATGGGCGACGATGCCGCTCCCAGCGGCCGGAAGCACCCGGGCGCTGTTCCCGATGTTGACGCGGCCCGTCACGTGGACGTTCGTCGCCGCCGAGAAGAGCAGTTGCGCATTCGAACCAATCTCGATGCCGGTGAAGTAATAGTTCCCACCCGTCAGCGTCACCACGGTGTTCGGCGACAGTTTCAACTGCCCGTACGATCCAGCGGCGAGGACGTTCGCTTTGCCGCTGAAGGTCTTGTTCTGTCCGCCCGCGCTGAACGTCGGCACCACCGGCATTCCCAGGAACAACGGTACGTAACCGTTCTTCGCCGTGTACGTCACGCCGCTACCGACCGAGACAGGGTCAACTGAATAGACGTTGCCCGCGCGCGTGCTCGATTGCAATCGCACGCTTTGCCCCGCGATCTTCGGGCCCCCAGTCGCGATCGCTCCTGGACCAAGCACGACCTCAAACCCTGCCGAACCCGGCACTCCCGCGCTCGCGTCGAACGCTCCGACGTTGCCCGTCTGGATGACCACATTACCGCCGACGCTCGTCCACTGGTGCGACAGCAGGACGAAGTCCGGGATGTAGCCGAACGGCGAGACGACCTCGACCGTGAAGGAGTCCGTCGACTTGTTGCCGACGGCATCCTCGGCGCTGCAGTTGACGGTGGTCACGTGTTTGATCTGGAAGAAGGTGCCCGATGCGGGTGCGCACACGACCGTGACGGGTCCAGGCAAGTTGTCCACCGCCGTGACGGTGTAGTTGACGATCCGGCCCGCGGCGCTCGTCGCGTCGACGACCATGTCGTCGGGGACGGTGAGGACCGGCGGCGTCGAGTCCAGTTCGATGCTCACCGTGCGCCGTTCGCCGACGATCGAGTATTGCGAGACAGGCGCGTACTCGACTGTGTATCGCCCGTCGGAGGTCGCGCCCGAGAGGTCGACCAGCAGGTCGCCTCCGTTGCTGTCGAACAACCACGTCTCGGGGACGGATTCGCCGTCCTTCCAGTAGCGGAACTCGAGCGCCGACGCATCGGAGCCTTCGAGCTTAATTGGAGTGGTCTTCGAGACGCGCGTGGCTGTCCCGCCGGTGTTGGCGTTCGGTCCGTACTTGGGATCGCCGATTGTCAGACTGCCGGCGGTTGGTGGCGGCGGCGTGATGTCGGTGACGGTGTAGATGAGTTTGTATGCTGGGCCGTCCGCCCCAGTGGCCAGTGAGGACGTGTACGGTCCGCCCGGATCGCGCAGCTCGAACAGCGAGGGGATAATGTCGTTGGTGACGGTAAAGAGGATGTCGCTTTCGAATCCGCCTGAGGAGATGACAATGGGCTGATCGTTCGCAGCTGTGATGATCACGCTCTCGTTGATCGAGTAGTCCTTGTATGGATCAGAATCAAGGACACACGCCTCCCCGCCGTCGACCGCACCGAACTCCCAGAACGGGTCGCCGTCGTCGCCGGAGCCACGCGTCGGATAGATCCAGCCCTCGTTCGCGCGGAGCGAGAGGAGCCACTCACCGTCCTCGTAGCACGGTTCGCCGTCGTTGTAGACGCGGAGCGTGTGGAAGAGTACCTGCACGCGGCGCGCGGCCTGCGCGGCGGGCGCGACGTAGTCCCAGGCGACCTTGTAGCGCTTGGCGAAGACGATGTAGTTGTTGGCGGGGTATGACGTGGGCGTGCCGTTTACGGTCACTGTGATGCCAATAGGTTGGCCGTTCTCGTCGCGGGTTATGGTCTCGGATGCACTCATCCCGCAAGTCGGCGCGCCGATGTGGTAGGCGGTGCTCAGACTGCCGGCGTCGAAGACATCTTCCGGGTCGTCGTCCGGCGGGTTCGCGGGACTCGACGGGACATCGCCGCAGCGATCTTCCTTCTCCCAGATCATGACGGGATTGCCGGCAGGCTTCGGCGGCGCGGGCACGAAGAACGTGTAGCTCTGCTGCAGCACGTTCTGGCGCCACTCGTTGGCCTGCTTGCAGGTGTCAAACAGGATTTCGTCTGCGACATCGGTCCGGCAACCGTTGAGCGCCGCGACAGCCTCGCCGCCGAAGCTGCTGAAGAAGGCGTCGGCCACGGTCGCGCCCACAGGTGTGTTGAGCGTTCCGTGGTTGGACAGGGTGGCGCCGGTGCCCGGCAGGTCGCCCGAGTCGTACCAGACCCAGTCGCGCATGCGCTTGGCCCCATCTTTCCCGCCGTCTGGCGCTCCGTCAGCATCGGCTGTGTTGCGGTAGACGACCAGGCCTACAGGCGGGTGAACCTCGGCCTTGTACTCGTTGTCGTCTCCGTCCCAACTGTCGCCGTGCCCGCAGTCCCAGATGTGTGGACCCCACACCGTCACGCGGTCTCCGGTGCTCGGGTAGGCGTACATCGGCACGCCGCCGCGCTCCCACTCGATCTGCATCAACCCGTTGAACTCACCGCCGCTCATGTGGTGCCGGTAGGCGGGATCCAGCGTCACGAAGAAGATGAGATCCATGGAGTAGTGGTTCTGCGGCGTGTCCAGCCAGGTGATCCGGGGATTCGGTGAGTCGATGCTGCGCGGGTTCTGGTTGAGGATCTGACCCCGTATTTCAATGAACGGTGTGGTCGGCTGCGGGCTCAATCCGACACGGACCCAGGCAGGGTCAGTCCCTGCGGCCAGGCCCGAGCCGAGCGGACCCACGCCCTCACAGCCGCCATCCCACAACACAAGGTTTGGGCCCTCAGCCTCGTTGCTGCTGTGGCCGGCCTCGCTGAGATACACCCAACCGTTCGTGTCGCTAGGCTCGGTACCGTGAACCCAGGTCGCTCGAAAGAGGACGAACGCTGCCACCGTCACCGCCAGCAGTGCTAGCGCGAACAGCCGCGTGAACCCGCCGGCGGTCCGATAGACGAAGACGGACTCTTTCGCGCGCATGTCGCCATCCCTTCTGGATTATGGGGCGCCGGCGCGGATCGCAGGCAACTATGGAGCGGTGGCTCATTGTCGGCCGACGACGACGACCTGTCAACTAAGTTTGAGAACCATGGTGGGGCATCCCTGTCAAGTTTCGGGATTGAACGACCGGTCCAGCGCCGTTGACTTCCGGCGACACTACGGGAATGTGGTGTTCGCCGATTGGGCGGGCCGTGCCGAGTTGTAGAGGGGTCTACGACAACAGGACGACCGCCGAACGGGAGACGGTGCTGCCGAGTTCAGCACATAATAACGGGCCACGTCCGCGCCCGGTGGACGTATGCTGTGCATGACCCCTTGGAGAGTTGTGGCGTCCTGAGCAAGGACGCTCCCCGCCACCTCTTCGGGGGGTCCGCTCGCCTCCGCGCACGCCCGACCGACTTCCCAGTGCCGGAATAGTCGCGGTAATGACGGGTAGGCTAGCGTCTGGCCCCGCCTCCGTCGGCCAGCCACCCCGCCTCAGCTCCCCTTTCGGGGCGCGATGTTAATCGTACGCCTCTCTCGCGAGACGTCAACCTACCAAGATCGCCGGACAGCGATCCCGCCCGGCGAAGCTCTGCTGTTCGACTCCGTCGCCTTTGCGCGTCGCGGCTTGACTTCGTCGCACACAACGCAATCATGGTGACGCCTTC
>JANPBN010000104.1:0-4336 GCA_031430415.1 Dehalococcoidia bacterium | reverse complement strand
CTGGGCGTCAACAGCTACTTCGCGCACGACGACCTGACGCGAACGTGGGTGGATCGCATCCGCGACTGTGGCTACAGCTACAACACCTACCTCGGCGAGAACATCGCTGCCGGGATCAGCGGGGCGCAGGCGGCGTTCGACCTCTGGAAGAACAGCCCCGGGCACAACGCAAACATGCTCGGCGCGAACTACACGACGATCGGCATCGGCCGTGCGAACGTGCCTGGATCGCCATTTGGGTGGTACTGGACGAACGAGTTCGGCGGCTTCAGCGACGGCTGGCCGGGCACGACACCGACAGCCACCGCGACGCCGACCCGCACGTCCACATCGACGCCAACGGCCACGGCGACACGGACGAACACGCCCGTCCCGCCGACACCGACAGCGGCGATCACGTCGCCGGCGAATGGCGCCACGCTTTCCGGGACCGTCGCATTCAACGCGATGGCGAGCGACGCGAGCGGCATCCAGAAAATCCGGTTCTGGGTCGACGCCGCGTACCTGAGCTACGACATGACTGCGCCGTATGGTCGCTCATGGGACACGACGCTCGTCACCAACGGCAGGAAGACGCTCAAGATCCAGGCGATCGACAACGCGGGTTACAGCACAATCCAAACGATCAGCGTGACCGTCATCAATCCTGATAGCACACCGCCGACGGTAAGCATCACGGCACCCGCCAGCGGCGCCACCGTAAGCGGCACGATGACGTTGTCGGTCGCGGCGGCGGACACGCAGGGATTGCAGAAGGTACGCTTCTGGATCGATAGCACGTACGTTGGCTACGACTCAGCGGCGCTGTGGACGTGGTCCTTGAACACCACCGCGGTCGCGAATGGAGCGCACATCCTCCGGGTGCAGGCGGTCGACTGGGGCGGCAACCTGACGGACGCGACCATTCCGATCGTCGTATCGAACTAGAGCCAGATTCGGCGCCGCAAGCCGACACTGTATTGCGGCACGTTACGCGCATTGCCCCGCCGGTCGCGCAAGCGTCGTTCCGCGGAGAGGCGCCGCCCCGGATGCTGATTCCGGCAGGTGGCGTACATCCGCCTCAACGGCCAGCGGATCGCGTGCAAGAAGAAGGGGAAGCTCCGAAAGGCGCTTCCCCTTCCGGTTGCCACCACTCCTAGGTGATGGCACGGAGCGCAGCGATGAGATCAGCGGTCGATGGATGATCGCTGGCGCTCGTCGCGTACTTTGCGTAGCGAACGATGCCGCCGCGATCGACGATGAAGGTGCCGGGGAGCTGCATCACATCACCGATGGCGCGTCCGCCGAAGTGGCCCTGACGGATGGCGCCGAGCGCTGCGCTCCAGTTCGCCGGACCGAGGACTTCTGACGTACTGCCCCGCTTGAGCCCGAACGTCTTGTAGGTATCGAGATCCGGATCCGCCAGGCACGGGAACGGCACCCGGTAGCCGCTACAGAGTGCGGCGGCCTGCGCTGCTGTCCCCTGCATCACTGCCACCACTCTTCCGCCAGCCGCCTCGATATTGTGGGCGCTCTCACGGAGCGCCGTCAGGTATTGCCTGCAGAACATTCAGCCAAAGTGGCGGAGAAACGCGAGGACCACGGTGCCCTCGGCATAGAGATCCGAAAGGGCAACGTTGCCCTCCGGGCCGCCGAAGGCAACAGCAGGCGCCGCATCGCCAATTTTCAGAGTCATGGGTGTGTGCCTCCCTCCACCCATTGTACGCCGGGAGTGTCAGCGGCGGATGATCTCGAGGTCGCGTTCGTACAGCGGATCCGGGTTCGCTTCCAGCGCCGAAGCAAGAATCGCGACGAGTTCGTCGGCGCCCGTCACCTGTGGTTCGAAGGTCGCGACGACACGGGCGGGATCCTCGGACACGAACTCATCGAGCGTGAGGACGCCCGGTGAACGGCGGAGGATGTCGATCGCGTCTCTTGCGCAGTAGCTTTCGTCGCAGCGGAGGCTCTTCGACCGCAGATCGACGCCGTCATGGCCGACATCCCGCACTTCGAGCGTGTGATCGCGAGCGACCGTCGTCACGAGGCGCAGTTCGGGATCCGGCTCGGGCGCGGTAGCGCCGTCGGCAGCCGCCACCAACATCTCATCCAGAAGCTCGCCACGGAGGTGGCCGGTGTAGATCGCACGAACGATGCCGTCCGCATCGATGAAGATGCTCGTCGGCATGCCGTAGACACCGTACGCATCAGCGACGACTAGCGACGGGTCCATGCCGACGTAGAACGCATCGGCATCGAGCGTATCCAGGAAACGCTGCGCGGTGGCGGAGTCTTCGCCCGTATTGACGGCGAGTACCTGGAGGCGGTCGGCGCCGAGTTCCTGCTGGACGCGCTTGAACTCGGGCAGCTCGGCGAGGCAACTGGGACACCACGTCGCCCAGAAGTTCAGCAGCACCGGCCGGCCGCGCAGAGCACTCAGGCGGACAGCCGTTCCGTCCGGCGCGGTGACGCGGAAGTCGCGAGCCAGCTGCCCCTTCCGTACGCCAATGTCGGAGGTCGCGCCCGCAGGCGTGCCGACGAGGATCCCCTTTGGAGTCGCGCCCGTGCCATCGCGCAGGGCCAAGACGTAAATGGCCAGCCCCAGGAGTGCGAGCAGCGGGGCCGCGAGCAGCAGCCGGCGGATGTTGATCATGCTGTCAGGAACCTCACCGGCCCGGCCCCTCCACGACGTGGCGGGAGTAGGCCTGTCGCCAAGCCATCATAGCAACGTCCTTGCCAGCGGGACGGCGCGGATGTACGGTGCGCGCACAACCGCATAGCAGTGACGGGAGCCCGGGATGCGCCGGGCTGAGAGGGCCGTTTGGCCGACCGTTTGAACCTGTCCGGGTCATGCCGGCGAAGGGACACAGCACCTCGCATCGCGCGCCGCTGTCCCCAGCGGCGTTTCGGATCGAGGAGCAACCTATGACGACCGAGGTCTTTGCAGCGCACGAGGACATCGCACCCGTGCCGCCGGAGAAGCGCACGCTCGGCGCGTTCGGCATCGGCGTGCTTTGGGGCGACCTGGGCGTCGGCCTGCTGGTGCTCGTCGCCGGGAGCCTGCTCGTGCCGGCACTCGGCCTGCGCGATGCAATGATCGCAACGGTCGTCGGCAGCATCATCGGCGCGGCGCTGCTGGCGCTGGCCGGGCGTCTGGGCAGCGACCTTGGCGTGCCGATGATGGTCGCGTTGCGTCCCGCGCTGGGGATCAGAGGCTCCTACGTGGCGTCGGTGCTGAACATCGGCCAGCTCGTCGGCTGGGCCGGACTTGAGATCATCATCATGGCGCAGGCAGCGCAGGCGATCAGCGACGAGTTCTTCGGGTTTGAGGGTTACTATCTCTGGCTAACGTTGTCTGCCGTGATCGGCACGGCGTTCGCGGTGGGAGGACCGAACGTCGTCGTGCGGCAATTCCTGCAGCGCTTCGGGTTCTGGATCGTACTGGCGGCCACGGCCTGGCTCACGTACCGCCTCTTCGCGACGTACGACCTGCACAATCTCTGGAACGACGATGGCGCCGGCGGATTCCCGAACTTCTGGCAGGGCGTCGACATCGCCGTGTCGCTGCCCGTGTCGTGGCTGCCGCTCGTCGCGGACTACAGCCGCTTCGCGCGCAAGTCCGGCGAGGCGGCGTGGGCGACCTTCTTCAGTTACGCGATCGCGAACGTCTGGTTCTTCGCGCTTGGCTTCGGCTACGTGCTCGTGCTGCAGGCGAATCCCGGGACACTGATCGGCGCGCTGGTCGACTCACTGCTGCCGCTGGCGATGGGCTGGCTCTTCCTGTTCGTGATTCTGGCCGATGAGACGGATAACGCCTTCGCGAACATCTACTCGACGGCGGTGTCGCTACAGAACCTCGTCCGCGTGGGGCACCGGACGCTGGCACTGGCCGTCGGTGTTGCCGCACTCGTTCTGGCGGTCAGCGTGGATCTGTTGGGATACGAGAACTTCCTGCTGCTCACCGGCGGCGTGTTCGTGTCGCTGTTCGGCGTACTGCTGGCGGACTATTTCGTAGTACACCGCGGCCACTACGAGGCAGATGCGCTGTACGAGCGCGGCGGACGCTACTGGTATCGCGGCGGCGTGAACATTGCAGGGCTGGTGGCGTGGCTGGTGGGGTTCGTCGTCTACACCGCCTGCGCGCGACCGCCGGCACTCGTCGATTACGCATCGTGGATCGCCGATTCGCCGACCTGGATGACTCAGGTCGGGGGGACGGTGCCATCGCTCGTGGCAAGCGTGGGCGTGTACCTCCTGCTGCGCGCGGTCGTCCGCCTCGGCGGATCGCCGGCGGTCGGACACGCGAACGCTACGCCTTCGCGGTGACACGTCTGATGCAAACGCGCCCCCCGAGCGATAT
>JANPBN010000103.1:0-1509 GCA_031430415.1 Dehalococcoidia bacterium | reverse complement strand
AGGCGCATGCCGGTCTCGACGTTGGCGCGGGCGGTGCGGTCGAGCAGCAGCGGCTCCTGGAAAACGACTGCCATGCGGCGTCGGAGGGCGAGTTCCCTGCGCCTCGTCGGCGCGCCGTCGAAGAGGATGTCGCCGGAGGTGGGGCGTTCGAGCAGGGCGAGGTGCGTGAGCAGCGTCGTCTTGCCAGCGCCGTTGGGGCCGATCAGCGCGACGACGCGGCCGGAGGGCAGCCCGAACGACGGCACATCGACGAGGGTGCGGCCGGCGCGGACGACGCGGAGATCGCGCGCTTCGATGCGGTTGCTCACCGGTGGCCCCATGTGCCGGGATGCAGCATCGGACCGAGTTCCGCGTCGCCGCGCGGGGTGTCGCGGCGTGCGCCGATCTGCACCCACGTGAACAGCACATTCACGGCGATCATCATGAGGAGCAGGATGATGCCGAAGGCGAGCGCCGCGCCAAACTGGCCGCGACTGTTCTCGAGGAGGATCGCGCCGGTGAGGACGCGCGTGTCGTCCTTCACGTTGCCGCCGACCATCACGGATGCGCCGACTTCGGAGATCGCGGCGCCGAAGCCGGCCATCAGCGCGGCGAGGAGCGGCAGGCGCACCTCCTGCAGCAGGAGCCAGAGCATCTGCAGGCGCGAGGCGCCGAGCGCGTAGACCTGCATGCGCAGGCGCGGGTGCAGTGCGGAGCGCGATGCGGCAGTGAAGCCGGTGATGACGGGCGTGGCGATGATGGTCTGGGCGATGATCATTGCGCGCGTCGTGTAGATCCATTCGAGCTGACCGAGGGGGCCGCTTCGCCAGAGCAGGATGGCAATGACGAGGCCGACGACGACCGGCGGCAGTCCCATGCCGGTGTTTACGAGCGCCATCGCGAAGATCCGGCCGGGGAAGCGGCGGAACGCCAAGAGCGCGCCGATGCCAACGCCGAGCACGAGGCTGATCATCGTGGCTGTGCCAGAGACGTAGATCGAGCGCCAGGCGATGCTGTAGACATCGTTCTCGTTGTGGAGGAGCATGCGGACGGCGTCGCGGAGACCTTCGGCGATGAGATCCATGGCGCCATTGTCCACCATGCCGGCGCTGCGCGAAAACGAAACAGCGGCAGAGCGCACCGGCGCTGTTTCACTGCCTTGGAGGAGGCGAGCGCTTACGGCTCGGTCTCGCCGCCGTCCGGGTCGAACAGGGCCCGGCCGAACTCGGCGACGCCGAACGTGGCGATGAACGCCTGCACGTCCGGGCGGACGACGAACGCGGCGAATGCGCGGGCGCCGATGGCGTTGACGTCGGCGTGCTTCTGGGGATTGACGACGATGACGTGGTAGACGTTGTAGAGGGCCTTGTCGCCCTCGAAGATGATGGACAGATCGAGGTTCTTTTCCTGTGCGAGCCAGGTGCCGCGATCAGAAATCGTGTAGGCGGCCTTCTGGTTGGCGATCTGGAGCGTCGCGCCCATGCCCTGGCCGGACTCCTCGTACCACGATTCTTCGAACGGCGTGAGCGC
>JANPBN010000102.1:0-8989 GCA_031430415.1 Dehalococcoidia bacterium | reverse complement strand
GGCGCCTGGCGCTCCACGCCGCGCCCCACCGTCGCCACGATGTTGCTCGGCAGCTTCGTCGGCATGCCGCTCGGCCTGCTCGTGCTCCTGCACGCGCCGCAGGACGCCCTGCGCCTCGCCGTCGGCGTCGCCTCGATCGCTATGGCGGCCGCTATCGTCGCCGGCGCCTCGCTCAGCCTCCCCGGCCGCCGCGGCGAAGTCATCGCTGGGTTCATATCCGGCGCGCTCAACACGAGTGTTGGCATGAACGGCCCTCCGGTCGTCCTCTACTTGCAGGAACGCCGTCTGCCGCCGCAGGCGTTTCGCGCCGCGCTGTCGGCGTTCTTCCTCGGGACGAACATCGTCACCCTGGCGTTGCTTGCCGCCACCGGCGTCGTCTCGGTCGATGCAATCGTGCTCGCCGCGGCGGCGCTCCCCTGTGTGCTCCTCGGCAGCGTCGCCGGACATGCGCTGCTCCCGCTACTCAGCGCCGACACGTTCCGCCGCCTCGTGCTGACGCTGCTCGTCGCGACGTCTGCGAGCGCGGTCGTCACAGCCGTCGCCCGGATCGTGCAGTGAGCGCAAGAAAGACTTGAAGGGTCAGGCCGTCATCGCGATGCGGAGGTTCTCGTCGAGTTTGTCGAGGAATGCCTGCGTGTTGAGGTACGGCTGGTCCGGCCCGACGAGCAGCGCCAGGTCCTTCGTCATCGACCCCGCCTCGACCGTGTCGATGCACACGCGCTCGAGCGTCTGCGCGAAGCGGACGACGTCGGGCGTGCCATCGAACTCTCCGCGATATGACAGGCCGCGCGTCCACGCAAAGATCGATGCGATCGGATTCGTCGATGTCTCCTTGCCCTGCTGGTGCATGCGGTAGTGGCGCGTCACCGTGCCGTGCGCAGCCTCTGCTTCGACCGTCTTGCCGTCAGGACTGAGCAGGACCGACGTCATCAGCCCTAGCGACCCGAAGCCCTGCGCGACGCTGTCCGACTGCACGTCGCCGTCGTAGTTCTTCGCCGCCCACAGGAAGTCGCCCGATGCCTTCATCGCGAATGCCACCATGTCGTCGATCAAGCGGTGCTCGTACGTCACGCCCGCGTCAGCGAAGCGCTGCGCGTACTCGGCGTCGAATGTTTCCTGGAACAAGTCCTTGAACCGGCCATCGTACGCTTTGAGGATCGTGTTCTTGGTCGAGAGATAGACGGGATACTTCCTCTGCAATCCGAAGTTGAAGCAGGCGCGGGCGAAGCTGCGGATCGACTCGTCGAGGTTGTACATCGCCATGGCGACGCCGCCACCCTTGAAGTCGAATACGTCCCGGCTGACCGCCGCGCTGCCGTCGTCCGGCGTGAAGGTAATGGTCAACTTCCCTGCGCCGGGCACCACGAAGTCCGTCGCCCGGTACTGATCGCCGAACGCGTGACGACCGATCACGATCGGCCGCGTCCACGAAGGTACAAGTCGCGGCACGTTGCTGCAGATGATCGGCTCCCGGAACACGGTTCCATCGAGGATGTTGCGGATCGTGCCGTTTGGCGACTTCCACATTTGGCGCAGGCCAAACTCTTCGACGCGCGCTTCGTCCGGCGTGATCGTCGCGCACTTCACGCCGACGCCGTACTGCTTGATCGCGTTCGCCGCGTCGATCGTCACCTGGTCCCCGGTCTCGTCTCGATGCTCGATGCCGAGGTCGAAATACTTGAGATCGATGTCGAGGTAGGGGAGGATCAGCTTTTCCCGGATCATCGCCCAGATGACCCGCGTCATCTCGTCGCCGTCAAGTTCGACGAGCGGCGACTGCACCTTGATCTTGTTCATGGCGGATCCTCGATAGGCCGGCGCGGCACGTCGGCGCCGGCGGCCCACGATAGCATCCGCGCGATCGAGCCGCGAGCGTTCTAGCCGGTCGTTGCCTCTAGCCGCCGCATGTATGACTGGCCCGTCATGAGCGGGCGGAATCCCATCGCTGCATACAACACCATCGGCGTGTCCGTCGGGTCGGCCGTGATCACGACCTCGCGAGCGCCGCGCGCACGTGCATCCGCCACGCAATGTGCGATGAGCGCCGTCGCGATGCCGCGGTGACGGTATGCGCTCTCGGTGAACAGGTCCTCGACCTGCCCGATGCCGTTCTTGCCCGGCCACGATGAGAAGTAGCCCACCGCCTGCCCGCCCGCGTAAGCGAGCCAGTGCCGTGCGTCCGGCGCCTTCGCGCGCGTCGATGCGGTGAAGTCCACCAGCACCGACGTATCGTGCGGGCGCCCCGTCCGCTGGCAGTTCTCCGCCCAGTCGAGCGCCGAAAGCCGGTCGCGTTCGCCCCACGCTTCCTCGGTCTCCACCAGCCGGATCTCGGTATCCGCCGCCCGTGCCGTCAGCAGCAGTTCGCCCTCAAGCAGCAGTTGGATGCCATCGTCGCGCCGCCATCCATCGATCACGAGTCGCGCAGCGAATGCCGGCGGCGTCAGCGGATCGACATCAAGCCGGCGGTGTCCGAATCCCGCGTATTCCGCCTCGACGCGCGCGAGCAGCCGCTCGATCTCCTCCGGCGTCTCCGCCTCGATGCGGGAGACGTAGTTCGCGTCGTGCTTGCGCGGGTAGGCGCGGTTGCGGCAGAACGTCGCGCCATCCCCACTGAACACTTCATTGCCAAGCTGCTGGTATCCGTCGAGCGTCTCCAGCGTCCGGCGCAGCAGGTTCGCGTCACCCCATGCCGCCGTCATTTGATCGCCAGCGCATTCGCCGGCGAGCCGACGCCACCGGCGATGTTCAGCGGCGCCGATGTCACGAAGAATTCGTACACCCCGTCAGCCGCGCAATCCTCCGCCAGCGCATCGAGCGCCCACATCTCCCCCAGGTTCATGCCGAAGTATGTGATCAGCTGAATGTGCATGAAGCCGCGCGCCGGATCCGGCGGCCACGACTCGACGGCGATCACATCCGTCGCTACCGCTGCCACTCGCCGATCCCATAGGTACGCCGCTATCTCTTCGCTCGCCAGCAGACCCGGCGCGACGAGGTGCTCGGCGAGTTCGCCCTGCACGCCCGCCGGCTGAGCTGTTACCCACGAGAGCCAGCCCGTCCGGAACATCAGCAGGTCGCCCGGCCGGATCTCGACGCCTTGCGCCGCCCGGCACGCCTCGAGCGTCGCCATATCGATAGTTTGCGAGCTGTGCAGATCCAGCGGCGTCCCCTGCGACTCCAGGTAGCGCCCCACATCGAGGAGAACGCCGCGCGTCGCGATGCCCCGTTTCGCCAGGTTCTGGATGCCCAGCACCTCGCTGCCGTCCGCCAGTACCTCGTCGTGCGTCCGGCCGTTATAGAATCCCGCGAGCGGATGACACACGTGCCGGTGCCCGTCCCACTGCGTCGATGACTGGGGGGAGAAGTTGTCGATGGTCTCGTCGTAGGAGATGCGCCGTCCGTCGCTGCAGTCGAACATCGTGCGGCGCGGCGCCCCCCGGAACCAGAACAACGGCCGCGGCAGCACATCAAGCGGCGCATTCAGCGCGAACACCGCACCCCGCCGCACCAGGCGCGCCGCCGCCGCCGTCACCTCGGGCGTCACGAGGTTCCACGTTCCGATCTCGTCCTCAGCGCCGAATACGCCCCACGCCGACCGAATGCTGCCGGCGCCGATCGATGGCAGGTCGGCGAACCGTGGGAGCGTTACCGGGTCGATGCTCATGTGAACCTCCGCGCGCTCGTGGCGCGACGTTTTGGCGCAACGAAGCGATCCGCGCTGCGTTCTCTTTTGTGAGCCAGCGTAGCCGCGGCTATACTGGTGGGCAATTCACAAGGTAAAGCCCCCCGGGGCGCGTACGAGGTCTAAGCCCCTCGAGGGCGCGTACGAGGCCAAGGAGCAATCCGTTGCCCAAGAGAGACATCGTCCGCGACGGCCGCATTCAGGCGCCGAAGAAGCGAACCGACCGCAGCTACCTCCGCGCCGCTGCGCCGTCTGCGGCGCCCTCCGCGCCGCCCATCACCGCCGACGCCGACGAGATGGACGAGCTGGCCGAGACCGATGCCGCGCTCGAAGCCGAGATCACTGAGGCGAACGCGCCTGTCGTGACCGACACCACCGCGAGCCAGCGCGCCGCCGCTGCGATCGCAACTCGCCAGGTCGGAGCCGCTCGCGCCATCCAGCAGCAGGGCGTCCGCAAGCGCCGCGAGCTCGATGTCGCCGCGCTCGCGCAGCGCGACACCACCTACGCCATGCACGAGCTACGGCGCATCGCCATTTTCGCCAGCCTCGTCTTCATCACGCTCGTGATTCTGGCGTTCGTGCTGAACTAGCGCAGCCGTCCCACGGCGATGAACATCGCGATGCCCGTCGCGATCAGCCCGCCGAGATCCTCTTGCAAGTCCTTGAACACCCAGTCGCCAAGAAGGAAGAGCAACGCCGTGCGCGTCAGGTAGGCCAGCGCCACCCCGCCTATGGCTAGCGCCTGGAGCGGCTGGCCCGCCTTCCGGTTCGTCGCCAACGATACCGCCTGCCCCACGCCCGATCCCACGGCCACGCCCGGCAGCACGCCGAAGTAGAAGAACGTGATCGGGTTGAAGATCCACCACGCGATGCCCAGCACGAGACCCGCTGCAAGCGCCGCGCCAGCGCCGCGCAAGAACGTCCCCTTCTGCATGTTGTAGGTCGGTATCCGCCGGACGTTCGCGCACTCGCGGCAGCGCCCGCCGACGGGCGTCTGCACCATGCAGCGTGGGCAGATCGGCTTCTCGCAGCGGCTACAGGCGAGTTCGGTCTCGGTGTCCGGATGTGCGGCGCACTGCATCGGTTGTCAGCGCACCAGTTCGCGGTTCGGCAGCGTCGCCGCCAACGCGAGCAATTGCTCGATCGATGAGTCCGGCAGCGGAATGTTGCCGGGCAGCGGCTCCGTATTCCCGAAGATGCCGTGGTAGTCGCTGCCGCCCAGCGGCAGCAGTCCGTGCCGCTCCGCCGCCAGCCGCAGCCCCTCGACGGTCTTCGGCGGGTAATCCTTGTAAAAGACCTCCATCGCCTTCATGCCAGCGCCCTTCAGTTCCGTGAGCAGCGCATCGAGGTCGACGTTCGGCCCAAGCTCCCTCGGATGTGCGATGCAAGCGATACCGCCGCGCGCCACGATGAACGCCACGGCCTCCGCGGGCGTCATGTTGGCGCGCTTCACGTACGCCGGACCCTGGCGCCCGATCCACTTGTCGAATGCCTCCGCGACCTTCGACACGTATCCGCCCTCCACCAGCGCCTCAGCGATGTGCGGCCGCCCGACGGAGGCGTCGCCAGCGATCTGCTTCACGCGCTCCCACTCGATCATGATGCCCATGCCGCGCAGCTTCTCGACGATCTCGAACCCGCGGTCGACGCGTCCGGCGCGGAGCGTGCTGAGCGTACGCTGGAGCTCTTCGTCCTCCGGGTAGAGATAGAGGCCCAGCATGTGGACCTCGGCGCCATCGATGTCCGTCCCGAACTCCACGCCCGGAATCAGCGTGAACCCCGCGTGCTTCGCCGCCGCGATGCGCGCCTCGGCGATGCCCTGCGTCGAGTCGTGATCCGTCAGTGCCTGGTAGACCACTCCCTGGCTCGCCGCGAGATCGATGAGCTCCGTCGGGCTCAGCCGCCCGTCCGACGCCGTGCTGTGCGTGTGGAAGTCACCCCTGGCCATCCTGCTCCCATTCCCTGTCCGCGCGCTCGATCGATCGCGCCTTCCCGGTGTTGTCGTCGATATCGGCCACCACCGCGTTGAACTGTACCTTTCGCGATGTTTCCGCGACAGGAAAACGCGTCGGCATGCCCGTCAGGAACTTCCGGATCACAGGCTCCGGTTCGACGCCGATGATCGAGTCCAGCGGCCCGCACATGCCCGCGTCCGTGACGAACGCCGTGCCCTTCGGCAGGATGCGCGCGTCGGCCGTCGGCACGTGTGTGTGCGTGCCGATCACCACCGACACCCGCCCGTCCAGGTACCAGCCCATCGCGATCTTCTCGCTCGTCGCTTCCGCATGCATGTCCACCAGCACTGGCGTCCCCGGCTCGACGTTCTCCAGCAGTTTGTCGGCCACCCGAAACGGATCGTCGATCTCGTACATGAACGTGCGGCCCATGAGATTGATCACCGTCAGCCCCCGGCACCGTTCGAGTCCGCGGCCTGGCGCCCCCTGCGGATAGTTCGCCGGACGCAACACCGGCGCTTCTCCATCGAGGTACGGGATGATGTCCTTCTGATCCCAGCTGTGATTGCCCGAGGTGATCACGTCCACGCCGGCGTTCAAAATGTCCTTCGCCGTCGATACGGTCAGCCCGCGGCCCGCCGCCGCGTTCTCGCCGTTCGCGACGACGATATCCAGCTGCAACTCGCGCCGAAGCTGCGGCACGAGCGCTGCGACCGCCTTCCGCCCCGGCTTGCCGACAATGTCGCCGATCATCAGAACGCGCACGTCGTCATCTCCTCCATTAGCCCGACACGCGGGAGGCGCGCACCAACCGGCGCGCGCCCCACGTCATGAACCTCATCGGACGCGCTTTAGCGCGCGTACTCCGTCGCGCGCGTCTCTCGCACCACCGTCACCTTGATCTGGCCGGGGTACTCCATCGACTCCTCGATCTTCTTGCTGACATCGCGCGCCAGCCGAAGTGAGTCCAGGTCGTCGATCTCTTCCGGCTTGACGATGATCCGGATCTCCCGTCCCGCCTGGATCGCGAACGACTTCTCGACGCCCTTGAAGCTGTTGGCGATGCTCTCGAGAGCCTCCAATCGCTTGATGTACAACTCCAGCGTCTCGCGGCGAGCGCCCGGCCGGCTGCCGCTGATCGCGTCGGCGATCTGGACGATCACCGCCTCGATCGTCTCGACCTCGATCTCCTCGTGGTGCGCCTCAATGCAGTGGACGACGGCCGGGCTGACGTTGTAGCGCCGCGCCAGTTCGCCGCCCAGTGCCGCGTGCGTCCCTTCGATCTCGTGGTCGATCGCCTTGCCGAGGTCGTGGAGCAGTCCTCCGCGCCGACAGACGTTCACGTCCGCGCCAATCTCCTCCGCCATCATCGCGGCGATGAACGATGACTCGACGGCGTGCTTCAGTTGGTTCTGCCCGTACGACGTGCGGTACTTCAGCTTGCCCATCGTCCGCAGAATGTCCGGGTGAAGCCCGGGGCACCCCGCCTCGATCGCGGCCTGCTCGCCCGCCGTCTTGATGCTGGCATCGACCTCCTGCCGCGCCTTCTCCACCACCTCCTCGATGCGGGTGGGGTGGATGCGGCCGTCGAGCACGAGCTTCGTCAGCGCGACACGGGCGATCTCGCGCCGAACCGGATCGAACGCGGAAAGCGTCACCGCGTCCGGCGTGTCGTCGATGATCAGATCGACGCCCGTCGCCGTCTCGAGCGCCCGGATGTTCCGGCCCTCGCGGCCGATGATCCGGCCCTTCATGTCGTCGCTCGGGATCGGCACGACCGAGACCGTCGTCTCCGTCACGACGTCCGCCATCAGCCGCTGCATTGTCGTCGCGAGGATGCTGCGGGAGCGGCGGTCCGCCTCTTCCTTCATCTCCGCTTCGACGTTGCGAACGAGCCGGTTGCCCTCTTCGCGCGCTTCCGTCTCGATCTCCTGAAGCAATAACCCGCGCGCTTCCACGGCCGTCATGCCCGAGACGCGTTCGACTTCGGCGACCTTCGCCTTGCGGAGCGTGTCCAGCTCCGCCCGGACGACTTCCTGCTGCTTCTCTTTCTCGTCGAACGCGGATTCCTTGCGCTCGAGCGACTCTACCTTGCGATCGAGGTTTTCTTCTCTTGTAGCAACACGCTGCTCAAGCCGTTGGACTTCGTCCCGGCGGGTCTTGATCTCCTGTTCGGCTTGAGCCCGGACCTGAATCGCCTCCTCTTTTGCCCCGAGGAGGAGTTCCTTTTCCTTTGCCTGTGCATCGGCCAGGAGCCGGTTGGCCGCAGCTTGCGCCTCCGCTTCCTGGTCCCGTGTAGAGCTACGCCGTGCGCTGTAGCCAAGAAGAGCCCCGATCGCCAATCCTACGATGACGCCGATAACGGCGCCAAGGATGGCGGCCATGACTGAGCCTCTCTTTCCTCCCTGTGGTTCGATTCCCTCGAATTGCCGAATCCCTACCTATCCTTGGGGTCTGGCACGCGGCCATCATACGCAGCCCCCGATCCAGCGGTCAAGAAAACGTGCTCCCTCGGGGCCCTTGTGCGTTCCTTGCGCTTCGGCGGAGTCACCACGACTGAGGTCGGAGCGAACCAACCTCCAACCTCCAACCTCCAACCTCCAACCTCCAGCCGCCCCTACTCCCGCACCCACAAGATCTGCCCGTGAAACGCCCCTTCGCCGATGCGCGTGGTCGCTCCATTCTTGAGATCGACCTCGTACATCCCCGCCACCGCGAGGACATAGAGCTTCGTGCCGTCGCCGTTCCACGTCAGCGCCGGCAGGTCTTCCTTGAGGTCAGAGACGAGCGTTGGGCGGCCACCCTCCGCTGGAATCGTCCAGATGTCCTGCGGCAGCCCGTCGCCGTCCGGCCCCCATGGTGCCCCGAGTGAGCGACGCCCTGGGCGCAGAATCACCGGCGCCTTCGTCTGGTCCGCCGACGCAAACGCGATTGTCTTGCCATCGGGTGCGTACTGCGGAGACGCGAACGGCGCCAGCTTCTCGCTCGCGGCTACGAGCGTCTCCGTCGGGCCGCCGGCGAGCGCCATCGACTCGAATGCCTCGCCCGTCTCTCGCGCAAACCGCGCGTAGGCGATCCGCGCACCGTCCGGAGACAGCGCATAGGCGAGCACGTCTCGGAGCACCGTCGTGCGGGCGCCCGTGTCGGCATCGAACTGTTGCAGTGTGTAGACGACGCTCGTAATGCCGCTGGTCGTCTCGATCTCTTGCACGATCGCGTACAGCGAGCCGTCGACGCCCCACTTCGGATAGCGCACGAGTTGGTTCGCCACGACGTGCTCGAAGAGGAGCCTGGGATCCGTCCCGTCGCGGTTCGCGATCCACAGGTCGGATCCGGCGTCGTAGCGTGTGCC
>JANPBN010000101.1:0-4059 GCA_031430415.1 Dehalococcoidia bacterium | reverse complement strand
CCGTCACGGACGGCTTCGACAGCCGCATTGAGGCACTCGGCGGGAATGCCGCTGGCGGCGTCGCAGCGCGCCGGAGCGAGCAGTCTGTAGTTGATCGACACAGCTACGTAGCCGAGCTTCGCGAACCTCGCGGAGAGGATCGCAGCCGGGCCCAGACTCTTGTCGCCTTCGGTGTATCCGCCGCCGTGGACCCAGATCACCGCGGGCCGCTTGGTCGCCGTGTCACCAGCGGGCTCATACAGATCGAGCCGGAGGGCGACAGCTTCGTTGGCAAGGTTAGCCGCGCTGCCATATTGGAGATCACCGGTCACCGTGACGCCGCTAAAGACCTCGTCGCGGTAGCGCAGCGGACCCGCCCCGGCGGGGCGCTCGACAGCCGATGGGATGCACGCGACCAGGAGTGCAGCAAGTGCCAGCGCCCCGGCGAGGAGGGACGCCCGGAGTAGCCACGCCTGACGCGGCCTGCCGCCTATACACGTTTGTATGCGTTTCAGGGGGACTGCCTGCCTTATCGATACGCCGTCGCCGCGCCTTCGGCCCTCGTCGGCCGGCACACCGATCGATCTGCTTTTGCAATGCTTAGGGGCACCGTATACGCCACCACGGGCTAGGAGCCCGCGCCTAGACTTCACTATGGAGTATGGCACGTTTCGACTGCGGCGTTTGATGCGGAACCTGGGAATGGCGCTGCTTGTCGTCGCCGCCTGGGGTTTTCTCGCCTGTAACACCAGTGGACTGTCGAGCCAGCCTCGCGCCACCTTCAGTCAGCTCGCCTGCCTCGACGAGAACGGCGATCATCAGCTGAACGAGTCCGACGCGGAAAAACTCTCATCCGTCCCCGATTTCAACGGCGACCGCTCCCGCGACGAGGACGATGCGGCGTTCTTCAGGGGTGTCGACCTCGCACTCGACGCATCAGCGCTGCCAGATGTTTGCGGCGGCGACTCCGAGCTAGGCCCGGAATACGAAGTCGCGCACGGCTACTTCGAACCGTCCGACGTCTCCTGCGAAGAGGACGCCCACCCTGTGCTCCTGGTTGGCATCGGCGGTGGCGTCAAAGATCTGACCGACAAGGCTGATGCCGCCGGCGTTCGCAGCATCATCGACGGACTGCAAACGTCGTACAAATCGCGCGATGTCGAGACGATCGCCGTGATCGCAGGACCGGCCATGCTTGGCGCCCTCGAGGCGAACACGTCGATGGAGCAGTGGATGACGAACGCGGTTCGGGTCTATTTCGACCGCTATCCGTGCATCCGCGCCGTCCTCGTCGGACATAGCCACGGCGCCGTGACTGGCGACGTCATCGCGGCGACGCTCGAAGATGAGTACCCCGGGCGCTTTATCGTGGATGTCTCGTTGGATCGCTCCGAGTTCGCCTACGGGGGCGACACACAGTCGAAACCGAATCAGACCCCCGTGCTGAGCATCATCGAGACGAACAGCGACGTGTTGAGTGGAGTGCCTCACACCGGTGCTGCCAACGCCGAGGTGTGGGACGCGAGCGGCGAGATGGGGCCCGAAAAAGGTGACAAGGGTGGCGCAATGAAGCCGGTAACGCACACGACAATAGACAACTCACCAGCCGTAAAGCAACGAATCATCGACGACGTGATGACCCGGTCGTAGCCGTCGCTACGGGCGGCGGCCTCTGGCGCGCAACGCATCAGGGTCGTGCCGTCATTCGTCAGGAGGATTGATGGTCAAGGATTTTCGTGAGTTTCTGTTGCGCGGCAGCGTCGCTGATCTCGCTGTGGCAATCGTCATCGGGTTCGCGTTCAACAATCTCGTGACCGCCCTTGTCACGGACTTCATCACGCCGGTCATCGTCGCGATCTCGGGGAAGGAAGACTTCACCGGACTCGTGTTTCATATCAACGGCAGCGCGTTCACCTACGGGCATTTCCTCAACTCGCTCATTGGGTTTGTGGTGATCTCCGCGGTGGTCTTCGTCGCTATTGTGAGGCCAACGAACCAGCTCATGGAACGCCGAAAGTCCGCCTCGCCCATTGACTCCATTACACGCGACTGCCCCGAATGCCTGAGCGCGATCCCTAAGGCTGCCCATCGCTGCGCGTTCTGTACCTCAGAAGTACGCACTGCATAGGCGGTGTCCCACAGCCGCGCTATGCCGCGAGCGTTTCTATTTGAGCGATAAGCTCGTCCGGCAGGAACGGCTTCACGAGGTACCCCTGAGCTAACAGCGTCGCCGACGCTTCGCTGCGGCTGAGGGCAGTCAGCACGAGGACCGGGGCGCGCCAGCCCCCTTCGCGCAGGCGCTTGTAGAACGTCGTGCCATCCATCACCGGCATCTGCATGTCGAGTACGATTACGTCGGGCGAGCAGTCGCCCATGGACAAGAGGGCCTCCGAGCCGTTGCTCGCAACGCAGACCTCGTATCCCGCGAGGCGAAGCGTGAGCGTCAGGAGGCGCAGAACAGCCGGGTCATCGTCCACAACAAGCACCACCGTCGGCCTTTCCCTAGAGTCCATGACTGCACCGTACTGGTATTCAGGTCGCAAAGCCGTCAACAATGCGCTGGAAGTATGCACTCCATGGGACGCCTTGCTGAGCCTGGGGCTGCAGCAGCCGCAGTACGCAGTACCTTTTAAGGGAGTCCGCCAAGTGCACTGCCCGTACTGCTTCACCGACATCCAACCCGTCCCGAAAACGGATCGCCCCTGCAAGCAGTGCGGTGCGCGCGTGGTTGTTCGCGTCACGAGCGAAGGACGATGGCTCCTGACCGAAGCGCAGGCCCTCGCCTTCGACGGCGACGAGGCGCCCGCCCGCTGACGTCCCAGCCGCCTCCACCATCGACGCTCAGACCCTGGCTGGCTCCGCGGCACGTGCTCTCGGAAAGGGAATTGGAGCCGCGTCCGCTAGTTCCGGTTCGACGCTCGTCTCAGCCCGGCGTACTCAGCCGGCTTGAGAACTGCTTTCGGAACTTCGCGACCTTCGGACCGATGACCGCCCGGCAGTACCCTTCGTACGGATTCTTGCGAAAGTACTCATCGTGATACAGCTCCGCGGCAAAGAATTTCCCCGCGTCGGAGACCACGGTGACGATAGGCTGCTCGAAGGTCCCGCCTGCTGCGAGGTCGCGGATGACGCCCATCGCGCAACGCTTCTGCTCGTCCGATGTCGCGAAGATCTCCGAACGATATTGCGTGCCGATGTCGGCGCCCTGTCGGTTCAACGTGGTCGGGTCATGGATCGCAAAGAAGACCTCGAGGAGATCGGCAAATGTGATGGCTCGCGGGTCGAAGACGATGCGCACCGCCTCGGCGTGACCGGTCCTGCCCGTGCAGATCGCCTCGTATGACGGGTTCTCCGTCGCACCGCCGATATACCCGGACTGCACCGACTCGACGCCCTCGAGCTCGTCGTACACGGCTTCCAGGCACCAGAAGCAGCCGCCTGCAAGAATCGCTACCTCGCTCGACGATGGCGGCGCGCTGAGTTCCTCGTGCATCTCCACCCTTTCGGTTCCCAGGATCGCTTCCGGTCGCTCCAGCATCGCCGAACGCTCTGGCTTCATCGAAGTCTATCTCAGGATCGACAACGCCAGCGGTGCCGGAGGGGCAACCGATGGCATGATCCTTCGCTACGGACGTTCGCGCTGGCTTCGAACTCGTCGGAAATCAGCCCCCGGGGCGAACGGACGGAGCGCCTTGCACCGGTGCCTGGGCAATCAGGCTCGCCGCGGCTTCAAGCTTCTCCAGTAACGCATCCGGTCCGAACGGCTTCTCGAGCAGCGCACAGCGGTTCTCTGTCAGGTACGTCGCCATGCGCTGGAGCTGGCGCCGGGCGCCACTCGTGACGAGCAGCGGAAGATCCGCCGTCGCTTCCAGGCTGCGCAACCGGTCGATGCACGCGAAGCCTCGGGGCTCGTCGTACAGGAAGACATCGACGAGAACGGCGCGGCAACCCGCGGCTGCGATGACGCGCGCCGCCTCGTCGACATCGAAGGTCGTGACCCCAAACGACGGCACTCCCGCGACACGGAGCATCCGCTCCACTGTGCGGATGTACACGACGTCATCATCAAAGATCGCTACG
>JANPBN010000100.1:0-2777 GCA_031430415.1 Dehalococcoidia bacterium | reverse complement strand
CCGAGCATCGTCGTCGTGCCGGGGCGGCGGCCCGACGGCTTCAACCGCCACGAGTCCGTGCGCGATGCCGTCGAAGTGCTGCGTGCCATGTCCGATGTCGCCGGCGAGGTCGGGTTGGCGTTCGAGTTTCTGGGCAAGCCGGGCTGCGCCGTGCCGGTGCTCGACATGGCGGTCGACATCGTGACGCAGGTGGATCGCCCGAATGTGGGCATGGTGATCGATACATTCCACTTTCACGCCGGTGGTAGCCGCTTTCAGGACATTGGCCGGGTACCGCCGGAGAAGCTGTTCGTCGTGCATCTCAACGGCTGCGAGGACCGGCCGCGCCATGAGTTGACGGACGCCCACCGCCTGTATCCCGGCGAGGGCGCGATCCCGATTGGCGACATCCTCTCACGGCTGCAGGCGCTCGGTTGGGACGGCACGGCGTCGATCGAGATCTTCCGTCCCGAATACTGGGAGGATGACCCGCGCACGGTAGCACGAAAGGCGTACGCTTCGGCCAAGGGAGTCGCCGAGGCGGCGGGGTTCTCGATCACATGAGCGACGGCCGCCTCCGCATCGGCTTCGCAGGCGCCGGGTTCATCGCGAACGTCCACGCCGGCCTGCTTGCGAGCGATGCTCGCGTTCGGGTCGCGGCGGCGTACGATGCCGATCCGCAGGCGGCCGCGCTCTTCGCGCTGCGCCACGGCGCCATCGCTGTGCCGACCCTCGATGACCTGATCGGCGTGGTCGATGCCCTCTATATCTGCACGCCGAACGCGACGCATGCGGCGATCGCCGTCCGTGCGCTGGAGGCGGGCCTCCACGTGTTTTCGGAGAAGCCGATGGCGACGTCGCTGGCCGATGCGCGACTGGTGCACGCCGCGGCGATGGGTGCCCGAGCGCGCGTCTACCAGGCGGGTTTCAATCGCCGGTTCGCGCTCGTCTACAAGGAACTGCACGCACGAATCGCTTCGGGCGTATTGGCGCCGACATCGGCGCTGCTGAAGATGAACCGCGGCGAACTCCAGCGGCCGGCGTGGACGGGCGATCCGGCGATCAGCGGCGGCTTCCTGTACGAGACGCCGGTGCACATGCTCGATCTCGCGCGTCATCTCTTTGGCGAACCGGTGGAGGTGATCTGCCGGGCGCGGGCGACCGTCTACGATCAACTCGACGACTTCTCGATGCTGTTCACGTTCGCGTCCGGCATGACGGCGGTGCTCGCCGCTTCGGCGCACACGACGTGGCTCTTCCCGTTCGAACGCATCGAGGTCTACGGCGCGCACGCGATTGCCGCGACCGAGGAGATGGAGCGCATCACGTTCGGCCGGGGCGTCGGGGATGCGGCGGAGACCATCGATGTGGCGCAGGCGCCGTTCGAGCGCCGCTGGGGCTATGCGGAGGAGGACGCGCTGTTCGTCACAGCCATACTTGACGGCGGCGCACCCGCCGTGGGCGCCGACGAGGCGTTACGGACGACGGAACTGGTCGAGCGGTGCTACCGCGCGGCCGGGCAGTCTGCGGATTCATGAATCGATCGACGAACGATCGGGCCGCCCCGCCCGATCGCGCTGCGGTATACGCAACGGAGGAATCGTTCGTATTCCGTTTTCGCCAGAATCAGCGGGATGCTTTACAGATTCCGCATAATTTCCTGTTAACCTGTTGACAGGCCGTTCATCCGGGCGTAATATGTACTGGAAATCACAAACGGCGTTTCGTCGTGGCGGCGACACGCAGTGGGCGCTCTTGTAGCGCTCAGCCGAACCTCTACCGGGACTGCCTGGGAGGGGACGGGGGAACCAGACTCCGCACTCGCGGATGGGGTGAATCGGGCGGCGACCCGGAATCCGGCGCGCCGACTCGTAGGACAGGCCTTCAGTCCGAACCCGACAGCTAACCCCGCAGGCATCGGAAGGCCCGTGATTCATTGGCTGGTCGCTTCTCTGGTACTGGGAGGATGCCTTCACATGAACACCGCTCTGCCGCGCGCCTGTGTCCGTTGCCGTGGTTCCATGATTATCGAGCGTGACTGGTACGGTGCCTACAGCACCTGTCTCAGTTGTGGTTACGTTCACGAGGCCGTGTCGGCTCCCCCGATCGAGCTTCTGGACGAGGAAGAGGGGCACCCGCGGCAGCGCCGCCGGCAGCCATCGCACGGGAAGCTGCGTCTCTAGGGCGCGCTCGCCGCTTACTTCTGGCCATACCGCTTGAATGCGCCCCTCAACCAGGGGCGCATTCGTTCATTCCCAATTTGGAGTGATGTCGCCCCGATGCGCCCGTCGTACCGGCCCTAGACGGAGGCCGGTACGGAGTCGTGCTCCTCGAGTTCGGCGAGGTCGGGATCCGTGTTCATCATCGTCCAGCCGACCCAGAACGCCAGAGCGCTGACAACGGTGACGGCGGTGATGACGGGGAGCGCGATGACGATGTAGCTGCGGCGAAGGGCGCCGATCATGGTGAACAGCATTTGCACGCTGGCCATGACCATGAGCACCATGCCCAGTTCTTTCGACCGTCCCATGTCAACCTCCACGGGCGCGTGCCCTCGCTTCCAGCTTCCCCGGCCTACGATCCGCTCGCGGCCTTGCGGAGATCGGGCGGCAGCAGGTTCGGGATGCTGTCCTCGATGGGGTAGCGTTCGTTGCACTTGGCGCAGGAGAGCGTCCCGCGGATCACCTCGTCGGACTGCTCTTCGTCGATGGTGAGGGTGAGTTCGCTCTTGCACATCGGGCAGGCGAGGATCTCCATGAGGTCTTTGCGCATCGTATCTCCCTCGTCGCTGTTGAGGC
>JANPBN010000099.1:0-4603 GCA_031430415.1 Dehalococcoidia bacterium | reverse complement strand
CTCAACCCCAACACCGACGACGTCGAGGCCACGATTGGAGTCGCGACGTATATCGATACGGTGACACGCCTGCTGCTGATCACGGGCCTCGTCTTCGAGTTGCCCTTCGTCATCATGGGACTGGCGAAGATCGGCGTCGTGACGTCTCGAAAGCTGATCGGCTGGTGGCGTTACGCATTCCTTGCGGCGGTTGTGCTCGCCGCGATCGTGACGCCGTCCGTCGACCCGGTGACGCAGGCCATCGTTGCCGTGCCAATCCTCGTCCTCTACTTCATGGGCGCCGGCATGGCACGTCTGGTCGAGGGCAACTCGTTCCTCGGTGCACGGCGTTAGATACGCGCGGGCGGCTGTTATGTCACGCCAACATCGGCTCATGTGATCGAGCGGTTGCGCTTCAACGCGCTGTTCTGTGGTAGAATCGCGATAGGCGGCGAGGTTCGATTCGCCGGGGATCGCGGGCGCTTCTACATCCCACTCGGGGTGGCGGAAGCGGCTTCGGCGGTCGGACGTGTGTGACGGGCGCTCCGTTCCGGTCGCTCGGAACCGTCAGCGTCATACGGCATGACCGCGGTCGCCGAAGAGGCAGCAGGAGCGCATCGCCCGCAGGTGGCAGGCGGCGAAATAAGGACGACAGGCATGGATGCGACGGGCACGGACGCGCCGATGGACAAGCGCCGGGAACTCGCGCTCATCGGCAAGCGTGTCTCCGTCTGCCGCGACTGCGGTCTCTGCGCCGGCCGCACCAATGCCGTCCCGGGCGAGGGCTACGCCGATGCCGATATCGTTCTCATCGGCGAAGGTCCTGGCTTCTACGAGGACCAGCAGGGACGCCCGTTTGTCGGCGCATCCGGCAAGTTTCTCGACGAACTGCTCGCCGGCATCGGCCTCGACCGCAAGCGCGTGTTCATCGCCAACGTGGTGAAGTGCCGCCCACCGCAGAATCGCGACCCCCAACCTGATGAGATCGCCGCATGCTCGAAGTATCTCGATGAGCAACTCGCCGCGATCGAGCCGCGCGTCATCGTCACGCTGGGTCGTCACTCGATGCAGCGCTACTTCCCCGGCGAATCCATTGGGAAGATCCATGGCCAGCCCCGCCGCAAGGGTGACGTCATCGTCGTGCCGATGTATCACCCGGCCGCCGCGCTGCACCAGGGCAGCCTGCGGCATGTCATCCAGGCCGACTTCGCGAAGCTGCCAGACTTCCTGGCGCGCGCGTTCGGCGGCGGCGTCGCGAAGAGCGCGAACGACCCGCCCGTGCCGGCGCATCTGCAAAAGCCGCAGGCGCCCACCAACAACGGAACTGAGCAGGCCGCGACCAGCGCTGCCGCATCAACCGAAGCCGAGTCGCAACAGATGCGGCTCTTGTAAAGGAAGCCATGGCAAGCACCCCCCTTCGCATCATTCCACTCGGCGGTCTCGGTGAGATCGGCAAGAACATGATGCTCTTCGAGTACGGCGATGACGTCATCGCGATCGACTGCGGCCTCATGTTCCCGACCGAGGACATGCTTGGCGTCGATCTCGTAATCCCTGACGTCAGTTACCTCACCGAGGGCAAGAAGAAGCTCCGGGCGATCTTCATCACGCACGGACACGAGGACCACACCGGCGCCCTGCCGTACATCCTGCGCCAGATCAATGTGCCCGTGTACTGCACGCCGCTCGCGCACGGGCTGATCAGCGTGAAGCTGAAGGAAGCGCGCCTGCTGCAGAGCACCGTGCTGAACGAGATCCGCCCCGGCGACAGCGTCACCGAGGGTCCGTTCACGATCCAGCCGTTCCAGGTCGCCCACAGCATCCCGGACTCCGTTGGCTACGCGATCCGCACGCCGGTCGGCACATGCATCCACACCGGCGACTTCAAGCTGGACCACACGCCCGTGATGGGGCAGTCCACCGATCTCGCGAAGCTCGCGCAGCTCGGTGACGAGGGCGTGCTCCTGCTCTGCTGCGACTCCACGTACGCGGAGGTGCCCGGCTACACACCGTCGGAGCAGATCGTCGGCGAGTCCATCTTCAAGTTCATGGCCAAGGCCGAGGGGCGCGTCATCATCACGACGTTTGCCTCGCTCATCGCCCGCGTACAGCAGGTGTTCGAGGCAGCGGAGATGTGCGGGCGGCGCGTCTTCATCACGGGCCGCAGCATGATCGACAACGTGAACATGGCCATCGAGCGCGGCTACCTGCACCCGCCTGAGGGCATGCTCGTAAGCGTCCGCGAACTGCCGAACATACCGCACGAGAAGCTCGCGATCATCACGACCGGCAGCCAGGGCGAGCCAACCTCGGCGCTGACACGCATGGCGAATCAGGATCACCAGCACGTCAAGATCGTCGAGGGGGACACCGTCATCCTCTCCGCTTCAGCCGTGCCCGGCAACGAGCAACTCGTCCACCGCACTGTCGACAACCTCTTCAAGCTCGGCGCGAACGTGCTCTACAACCGCATTGCAGATGTGCACGTCCGCGGGCACGCCGCGCAGGAGGAACTCAAGATCGTCCACTCGCTCGTCCGTCCCAAGTACTTCGTGCCGGTCCACGGCGAGTACCGGCACATGGTGCTGCACGCGCAACTCGCGGAGTCGCTCAACCAGGGCACCGAGACCTTCATCATGACCGACGGCGATGCGCTCGAGCTGACGCCGGAGGGCGCGGACTTTGGAGAGCGTGTGCAGGCCGACTACGTCTACGTCGACGGTCTCGGCGTCGGAGACATCGACCACGTCGTGCTGCGCGATCGTCGCCATCTCGCGTCCGATGGCATGGTCGTCGTCATCCTGGCGATGGAGAAGACAACCGGCCGCGTCGCCGGCAGACCCGAGGTCGTTTCGCGCGGCTTCGTCGACATGGACGAGAGCGACGACCTGATCGAGCGCACCCGCGACCGTGTGTCGTCCGCGCTTGCAGGCGCCGACCACATCGTCGAGTGGGGCGCCGTGCACACGAAGGTGAAGGACGCCGTAGCGAAATTCCTCTACGATGAAACACGGCGCCGGCCGATGGTGCTTCCGGTGGCGGTGGAGGTGTAGGTGGCCGCTCGCACCCGTGCGAAGAAGCGTTCTCGTGCTCCGGTCAAGGCCGTCGGCCATCGCCGCAGCGGTCAGTCGGCGTGGACGACAGTTCATGACCTGCTGATCCGGCGCGAAAGCATCGGCGTGCTGCTGATGATCGTCGCGTTGCTGGCAATCCCCTGGCTCGTGCCCTTCACGTCGGGTCTCGCCGATGCACGAAACGGCTTCGTCGAAACGTTTGGGTTGCTGATCTTTGGTTGGATCGCGCTCCTCATCTACGCCGGGTGGCTTGTCATCCGCGACGAACAGGCGCGCCTTTGGTCCGGCTGGCGGCCATGGGCTGTCGGCCTCACCGCGGCCATCTTCCTCGCCGGGCTGTTCGGCTTCTTCAAGCCCGCCTGGAGCCTCGGCGACGTATCGGTGCCGCAGCACAGCCTCGGCGGCGATCTCGGCCGCCGCTTCGCGGACAATCCGATTGGCATCCTCATCTGGCTTGTCGCCGGCATCGCGGCGTTCTCGCTGGCGTTCCCGGCGGCCGCAGCCGCAGCAATGCAGAACGCGCCCGAGTACGGCAGGGTCGCATGGGGGTGGCGCATCCCCCACCGCATCGGACACGGAGCACGGCGCGGATTCGAGTTCATCTTCCCGACGAAGCCTGCGCCTCAGGGTTCCGTGAAGGTGCCCATCGATTCGATGATGTGGGCGCAGTCCGGCCCCGCCGTCGCCGAGCCTGACGAAGACGTCGCAATCGAGGCGCCGCCGTCGGTCCAGGGCGAGCTCTTCCCGGAGCCCGATGGCGAAGACGAAGATGACCCCGGCGTCACCGTCGACAAACACGGCAAGCGCCGGTCCCGTGACGGCTGGCAGTTGCCAGCAATGGACGTCCTCGTCGACAAGCCGCCGCCGGAAACGGCGACCGCCGACAACAACCAGCGCGCACGCCTCATCGAGCAGACACTCGCGAGTTTTGGCGTCGATGTGAAGGTCGTGCAGGTCAACGAAGGCCCAACCGTCACGCAGTTCGGCATTGAACCGGGCTGGGAAGTGAAGACGCGGACGATCACGGAGCGCGGCCCCGACAACAAGCCGCTGCTCGACAAGGACGGCCAACCCAAGACGCGCATCGAGGAGGTCTCGCGCACACGCGTTCGGGTGCAGCAGATCACGTCGCTCGCGAACGATATGGCGCTCGCGCTCGCCGCGCCGTCCATTCGCATCGAGGCGCCGGTGCCCGGCAAGCCCGTCCTCGGCATCGAGGTGCCAAACGCCAGCAAGTCGCTCGTGACGCTCAAGAGCGTCGTCCAGAGCCCGTACTTTCAGCGCGCCGGCGCCAAGAGCAAGCTCTCGCTCGCGCTCGGGCAGAGCGTCTCCGGCGAGCCGATCGTCGCCGACCTGGCGAAGATGCCACACCTGCTCATCGCCGGCACGACGGGCAGTGGCAAGTCGGTCTGCATGAACTCGATCATCTCGTGCATCCTCATGCACGCGTCGCCCGCCGAGGTGCGCTTCGTGATGATCGACCCCAAGCGCGTCGAACTCTCGGCGTTCGGGCCGATCCCGCATCTCGCCTTCTCGAACATCGTCGTCGA
>JANPBN010000098.1:0-6414 GCA_031430415.1 Dehalococcoidia bacterium | reverse complement strand
TCGATGATCAGATCCTCGATCTCCCGCGCAATGTCCGGGTTCTGGCGCAGGAATTCCTTCGCCGCCTCCCGCCCCTGCCCGAGGCGCAGCTCGCCGTAGCTGAAGAACGCCCCCATCTTCTTGACGTGGTTGTTATCCACCCCCAGGTCGACGATGTCACCTTCCCGGCTGATGCCGCGGTGCTGCCCCGTGAAGAGGATGTCGAACTCCGCCACACGGAACGGCGCCGCGACCTTGTTTTTCACCACCTTCGCGCGCACACGGTTACCGATGATGTCGGTGCCCTGCTTCAGCGACTCCGCGCGCCGGATCTCGATCCGCACGGAGCTGTAGAACTTGAGCGCGCGTCCGCCCGGTGTCGTCTCCGGGTTGCCGAAGACGATGCCGATCTTCTCGCGGAGTTGGTTGATGAAGATCACCGTGGCGCGTGACTTGGAGATGACGGCCGTCAGCTTGCGCAGCGCCTGCGACATCAGCCGCGCCTGCAGGCCCGGCAGCGAGTCGCCCATCTCGCCTTCGATCTCCGCACGCGGCACCAGTGCCGCGACGCTGTCGACGACGATGACATCGACCGCGTTGCTGCGCACGAGCGCATCGCAGATCTCGAGCGCCTGCTCCCCGGTGTCGGGCTGTGAGATCAACAGTTCCGTCACATCGATCCCGCACGACTCGGCGTGGTCCTTGTCGAGTGCGTGCTCGACATCGATGTACGCTGCGATGCCGCCCGCGCGCTGCGCCGATGCCACCACGTGGTACGCCAGCGTCGACTTGCCGGCGCCTTCCGGGCCGTAGATCTCGGTGATGCGCCCACGCGGCAGCCCGCCGACGCCCAGCGCCAGGTCCAGCGCCAGCGACCCAGTCGAGATGACCTCCACTTTGAAGTCAGCGTGTGCGTCGCCCAGCTTCATGATGGCGCCGCGCCCGTAGCGCTTCTCGATGTCCGCGAGGGTGTCCTGGAGCGACTGGTCCTTCTGCGCCGGACTGCCGTCGACCACGGCTACGCGCTTCTCGCTCTTGTCGTGCTTTGCCATCTCAAGCCTCCTGCCAGAGCCTGCGTTAGAACAAACGGTCTAGTGCGGCGCCATCGTACGATGCCTCTGCTCGTCTGTCAAGTACGTTTGTTCTGTTTTGATCGAACGCCTGCGGTCGTCGCATCTGCATTCTATATCCGAATCCGAGGCAGGTCGACGCGCGCTCCTTGCGCCACCTCCACCGCAATCGCCGCTGCGATCGCCACATCGTCCCGCCACGGCCGCGCGATGATCTGCGCCCCGATCGGCATCCTCTCGGCCGATGTCCCGCACCGCACGACCGCCACCGGATAGCCCACGAGGCTCCACGGCAGCGTCCACAGGTAGTCGTTGGCGCCGAGCGCGCGATGTGGTGGCGCCACATCCCCCGCCACCGGACACAGGACCACGTCGTACCCCTCCATCCATTCGATGAACGTCCGCCGGAGTCGTTCCCACTCGAACAGGTGCTTGCCGATGTCGTCGCCCGTCATCGGGCCGGGATCGCGCCCGGTGAACCAGGTGTGCCACGATGCCGACTCCGGCCGCGACCAGTACGCCAGCGTGATCGGCAGCGACTCCTCGATGCGCGGTGGCCGGTCCGCCGTCACGATCGCGCCCCTGTCCCCCAGCGCCGCCGCCGCCGCGCGCACCGCCTCTGCCGTCGACGCCGCAGCTGCCGTCTCCGGCATGTCGGCGTACACCGCCACCCGCAGTCCCTCGATCTCGACATCCGCCGGATCGCCGAGCGGCATTGGTGCGATGCCGCTGTCTCGGAAGTCAGGCCCCGCGATCGTCGCCAGCAGCGGATGCAGATCGAGCGCCGATCGCGCGATCACGCCGATCTCCGATCGCGGATCCGAGATCTCACCCATGCGCGGGAAGTGCCCCGTCCGCGGCACCCGCCCCTGCGATGGCTTGATCGCCGGCACGCCGCACCACCCCGCCGGCAGGCGGATGCTCCCGCCGGAGTCACTGCACAGCCCGAACGGCGACATCCCGGACGCTACTGCCGCCGCGTCGCCGCTGCTGCTCGCGCCGGGGCTTCGTGTCACGTCATGCGGATTGTTCGGCCGAAGGTACACCGGCGCGCCATCGGTGACGTTCGTCTTGCCCAGCAGTACGCCGCCTGCTGCCCTGACCCGCGCCACGACGGTCGCATCGCGCTTCGGCCGGTACGCGCGTCGTTCTTCGAACCCCGCCGCGCAGATCAGGCCCTCCGTCTCGATCCAGTCCTTAACCGTGAATGGCACCCCGCAGAGTGCGCCGACCGCCGCGCCCGCTGCGATCGCCGCGTCCGCCGTGCGTGCCGCCGCTCGCGCGCCCTCAGCGTCGAGCTGCACGATCGCGTTCAGCCGCGGATTCTCCGCCTCGATCCGGTCGAGATGCGCCTCCACGACCTCCGCCGAAGACACGACCCGGTCTCGGATCATCCGGGCGAGCTCGGTGGCGGTTGCCTGCGTCATGCTCTCGTCGCTCAAACGTGGCTCCAGTTCAGCATCCGGCGCGCAGCTTCGCCCCGGTCCGGCACATCGCCTTCGCAAGGTACGGGCCCCAGCACGGACGCGTCCGGCCGCCGCTCCTAGCAGCAGCGTTCCTTGATCGCGCATACTCCCGAAGCGCGGCGAAGAACGAACGACGCCCCGCTGGATGAGCATGGAACAACAGATCCGCTTCTGCAAGACGAGTGACGACATCGACATCGCGTACACGACGCATGGCGAAGGACCGGCCCTCGTGATGTCGCCCAACATCCTCGTGCCGCATCTGCAGATGGAGATGAGCTATCTGCAGACACGCGCGTTCTACGAGCGGTTGTCCCGCCGCGTGCGCGTCGTTCGTTACGACCGCCGCGGCACCGGTATGTCGCAACGCGACGTGGCCGATTTCTCGGCCGAGGCTGGCCAGCGCGATCTCCTTGCGGTCGTTGATCGCCTGGGGCTCGATCGGTTTTCGCTCTATACGCACGTCGTGGCCGGGGAGGCGCCGCTGGCCTTCGCGGCGCGCCACCCGGAGCGCGTCACGAGCCTCATCTGGTGGGTTGGCGTGAGCGAGGGCTTCAACCGCGATGTGCAACGGCAATTCGACGCCATCGCGCCGTTGATGGATACCGAATGGGAGCTCTACACGAACATCGCGGGACGGCTTCTGTTTGGATGGAACTCCCCCGAGGCGACGCAGTACGCCGAGCTGGCCCGCGCCGGGACGACCCCTGCGGTGCGCCGTGCGGCGAACGAGGAGATCATGCAATCTCGGACAGCCCGCTACGTATCGCGGGCCGGCATCTCCGTTCCGACGCTTGTCGCGCACCCCGCGGACTCCCAGCACTCGGCGCGCGCCGCCCGAACGATCGCCGCCAGCATCCCGTCGTCGCACGTCATCGCCGTGCCCGGCGGCGGCCCCCGGCTGTCGACGTTCGTCGGGGAAAGCGAGGTGCTCGTCGAGGCCATCGCCGACTTCGTCGAGGCGACGGCGGGTGACATGTCGGCGCCCGTGCGCGCGCCCGAACTGCAGCTGGGTGCGATGCGGGCGATCCTCTTCACCGACATCGTCGGCCACACGGAGATGATGCAGCGCCTCGGCGATGCCAGGGGCCGCGATGTCCTCCGCGAGCATGAGCGCATCACCCGCGAGACGCTCGCCGCGAACGGCGGCTCCGAAGTGAAAGCGATGGGCGATGGCTTCATGGCGTGGTTCTCATCGGCGCACCAGGCCGTCGGTTGTTCGATCGCCCTGCAGCGTGCGTTCGCGGCGCACAACGATGGGGGCGCGGAGCAGCTGCTGATGCGCACCGGCATCAACGCGGGCGAGCCGATCATCGAGGACGACGATCTGTTCGGAACGTCGGTCATCGCCGCGTCGCGGATCTGTGCACAGGCTGCCGGCGGCGAGATCGTCGTCTCGGACGTCGTGCGACAGCTCGTCGCCGGCAAGGGCTACCTCTTCCACGACCGCGGCGAGTTCGTCCCGAAGGGCTTCGACGAGGGCGTGCGGCTGTGGGATGTGCGGTGGGAGGAATGAGCATCGAAGCGCGCATCGAATACGCGAAGACCGGAGATGGGGTCAGCATCGCGTATACCTCCATTGGGCAGGGGCCGACGCTCGTCTGCTCGGCGACCAACACCGGCGGCGACCTCCACATGTACGGGGTAGGAGCGGCGCCCTGGTTCGAGCTACTGGCCGCCGGCGGCCGGAGAGTCGTCCTGTATGACGGCCGCGGAGTTGGCTCGTCCGATCGCGACGCGATGGAAGAGGGTCTCGAGGGGCGTGTCGCCGATCTGGAGAGCGTCGTGGACAAGTTGGGCCTGGAGCGATTCGCGCTCCTGGGGCGATACCATGGAGGGGCGCCAGCAGTCGCTTACGCCGTCCGGCATCCAGAGAAGCTTTCGCATCTTGTGCTCGTGGACACGTACGCGAGTGGAGCAGCGTACTACTCGGCAACGCCATACACCCGCGGGATCAAGGCGCTCCTTGAGGTGGCCGCCGAAGACTGGGAACTCTTCACACTAACGCTCGCCCACTGGGCGACGGGGTTCCGCGATCCGGAACGCGCAAGAGCGTTAGCCGCGGGATTCAAGTCCGGCATGACATCGCAGTACTACCTGAACCTTGTGGCAAATGCACAGGCGACGGACGTAACACCAATGCTGGAAAGCGTCGCTGTTCCAACGCTCGTGATCGAAGAGCAGATGAGTGTGCTTTCGACGCCTTCGACGACCAGGGTTCTGGCGTCGGCGATTCCGTCTGCGCAGTCGATCTCAGTCCGCGGGGTCGAAGCTGTTGTGCGCGCAGTCATCGATTTCACCGCAACAACGGTAGAGGCATCTTCTGCGCCGCTGCTCCTGGCACCAGGCGGCACGCGCACCGTCCTCTTCACCGACATCGTCGGCCACACCGAGATGATGCAGCGGCTAGGCGACGCGAAGGGTCGTGACGTCCTCCGCGAGCACGAGCGAATTACCCGCGACACCCTGAAGACGCACGGCGGCGCGGAAGTGAAGACGATGGGCGACGGCTTCATGGCATCGTTCTCGTCAGTGACGAAGGCAATGGACTGCGCGATCGCCCTGCAGCGCGCGTTCGCGGCGCACACCGACTCGATGCCCGAGCCGCTGCACGTCCGCGTCGGCCTCAACGCCGGCGAGCCGATAGAGGAAGACGGCGATCTCTTCGGCGCGACGGTGATCCTTGCTTCGCGTATCGCCGCGAAGGCGGGCGCCGGCGAGATCCTCATCCCCGAGCCGGTGCGACACCTCCTATCCGGCAAGAGCTACATCTACACCGACCGCGGCGAGCACGCCATGAAGGGCTTCGACGCCGCGGTGCGGTTGTACGAAGTGCGCTGGCGGCAGTAGCTCGGGATTGCCGCTCGCCTTCTCCCGTGGCAGAATCCGGAGCATTCAGGAGGTCTTCTACATGCCCTACGCGAACATCAACGGCCAGCGCATTTACTTCGAAGACAGCGGTGGCACCGGCGCGCCCGTCATTCTCGCCCACGGTTTCTTGATGGATCACGAGATGTTTGCGCCGCAGGTCGCCGCGCTCTCGCCGGAGTTCCGCGTCATCACGTGGGACGAACGCGGCTTCGGCCTTACGGAGTTCGATGGCAAGCCCTTCACGTACTGGGACTCCGCCCGCGATTGCCTCGCCCTGCTCGACCACCTCGGCATCGACCGCGCGGTGGTCGGCGGCATGTCGCAGGGTGGATTCCTCTCGCTTCGAGCCGCGCTCACCGCGCCCGAACGCGTGCGCGCGCTGGTGCTGCTGGACACCGCTGCCGATGTCGACAATGCGGAAACGCTCGCTGGCAACCAGGGCATGCTCGATATGTGGGCCGACATCGGTCCCGTCGATGAACTCGCCGGAGCCATCGCGACCATCATCATCAACGATCCGGTTGAAGACGCCCGCTGGATCGCAAAGTGGCGCCAGCGGCCCAAGGAGCTGCTCGCCGAACCCGGCCGCTGTCTCCTCGGCCGCGACGATATCTCGCCGCGCCTCGGCGAGATCGCCTGTCCCGCCATCGTCGTGCATGGCACGGCGGACACGGCGCTCACGATCGACAAGGGCGAGGCCATAGCCGCAGCGCTCTCCGGCTGTTCCGGGATCGTCCGCATCCCTGGCGCTGCACACGCCGCCAACCTGACGCATCCGGATCTCGTGAACCCGCCGCTGCTGGAGTTTCTCCGCGGCCTTCCGGCCTGACACGGCCGCTTGGCGCACTCGTCAGCGTTGCCTCGACGACACCGTGCGGCTGTACGAAGTGCGCTGGCGCGAGTAGATTGTCCGGACAGCCAGATAGATATCCGCAACAGGAGGGCACACCCATGCGGCCATTCGCAACAAGTCCACGAGAACTGACCGACGAATGGCTGACCCACGTCCTGCGCCAGAGCGGCGCGGT
>JANPBN010000097.1:0-33923 GCA_031430415.1 Dehalococcoidia bacterium | reverse complement strand
GGCATTCGCCGCGGCGGTTGCCGCGGAGGAGCTCGCTAGTCGTTCCATGTGGCTGATGGACAACGCACCGCGCATCGGCGGCGCGGTGATGATCGTGGCGGGCATCTATCAATTGTCGCCGCTGAAGCGGATCTGCCTGTCCAAGTGCCACTCGCCGATGTCCTGGCTCCTCAACTCATGGCGCGATGGCCCAGGCGGCGCACTTCGGATGGGCGTTGAGCATGGTATGTACTGTCTCGGTTGCTGCTGGTTCCTCTTCGTTATCCTCTTTCCGCTCGGCATGATGAACATCGCTGCGATGGCGCTGATCACGGTCCTGATCTTCGCGGAAAAGTCCCTCCCGATCAGCCGTCTTGCCGTGAATCTCGCTGCGCTCGGGCTGGTCGCGTATGGCACCGTAGTCCTCGTATTCCCCGACGTTCTCCCAACCACGATGTAGCTGCTGCTTGGCGAACGGCAGTCGTCGTCGCCGACACGGTCGATTGACGGACGCCTCGGTCGCGCCGTCGAGATAGCAGGCGCACGTGTGCGCTGCTTACGAGCGCCGTCACGTTTCCGTCGCCGCCATCGCAACAGTGACCAACAGTGCGCAGTCGACCAACGCCTCCGCCGTGTGTGTCACCGCTTGATCCAAGACAAGAAGCTCGCCTCGGGACAAGTCCACAATCCTACCTTCAACGGAGATGCGCGCGCGTCCGCGGAGAACCTGGACGCTTACGACGCCGTCAACCTGGTGCGCACCGAGAGCGGCGCCTCGTCGCAAGACGATCAGCGTAACGCGGAGGTGCCCCTCCTTGACGAGTGTCTTCGCGACGCGCCCGGATCGTGCGGCCGCCGCCCGATCCCGTAACGCCGCGTCTTCCGCCGACAGTGAGAACCAGAGCGCAGCTCCGCTCAAGATGTGCGTCTTCAAGTACGTGTGCTTCGTGGCCATGTTCGGCTCCCGTTCGATTCGGTATCTTCGGTCTGGCAACCCAGTGTCGCAGATTGAACATCAGGACGAATGAGCCGAGAGGATTGTTCCATGAAGGAGCCATTCAAGACCGATCTGAAAGCGATTCGGAAGCGAGCGCGTGCGCACCTGGCGGACGGCGCGGTAACGACCGCGAACAGGAAGGACGTGGACCGCCTGGTTGCCGTGCTCACTGACGAGGCGAAGAGACGGAACGAACGGTGATTGAGTACAAGGTCCGCATGAGCGATACGGGCGGCACGGGCGACGCCGAGGACATCTGCAACCGCATGGCTACGGATGGCTGGCGGCTCGTAAGCACGGCGGCGGCGCAGGGCGGCGGAATCAACGTCTTCGTCTACCTGTTCTTTGAGCGGGGAGTTGAAGCCCGCGATCGACTGGAGGACACAGTCGCCACGATGGATGCGGGAGACCGGCGAGAGCTCATGGATATTGCGGTCGCACAGGCTGACGGTGACCCGACACCATGACAAATCGTGTGCGGTCGGCGCTGGCGCGATGCGCGGTCAGGCAGACGCTTCGGTAGTCGCATCGAGGAAGGTTATTGTCGTCTTTCGGCCTATTTGGCGGTGTCGGCACCAGGTGGTCACACAGGCGCTCCGGCGAGGTCACGAATGGCCCAGCCAGCGCTGCCGCGGATGCCCGTGCCGCGCAGGCCGATGAAGTACAAGTGCCGGTGCTCGACCAGCCACTGAGCTTCATCTTCATACTCGAGAGACGCTGCAAGCGTCATCACGCACTCGCGGTCATACATGTCGTCCCGGGGAGGCTCAGTAAACGTTCTCAGAGCGAACACGACAAGGTCGATAGTTGCCCACCAAACGGCCCATGAAAACTGCGCCACTGAGCGCGCGATCTTCGCGTGAACACGCCGAATTGAGCCGCGTGAATTTGCGTTTGTCGGTTGACAGAACGGGTGACGCGCGTATACTAGCCACGATGCCGTCGCTCCCCGCGCGGCGGTACGGTCGGCGACGAGCGGCCGAAACTACATGACATTCGGAACATAACGCGCTAACGGCTACATAAAAGCCGTTGTAGGGCGTCGCCTTCCCCGTAGAGGTGGCGACCAGCATGCGTCAGGCAGATGGTGCAAGGCAAGGAAGCCGTGCCTCTGGGGGTGGCTTCTGTTTTCGAGCATGCATCGTGCGGCACTCGCGGCCGCGCTACAGTCCGTCGTTTCCGCGTTGAGGGCGCTCCAGTTATCGAGGGGCACAACGTGACCACACGCAGAATGGCGTCCCCCCGGTCGGACGTGCCGCCCTACCTGCTGCGCGACGATGCAGCGAGCGATACGGACGCGATCAAAACAGATCGCGGCGCCGCCCCGTCCCCTAGCCTCGCGATCCACATGATGGCGTCGTTCCGTGTCGCTGTGAATGGTGAGGATGTCACCGCTCGCCTCGGTGGCAAGGCTCGTTCGCTCTTGAAGATCCTCGCCAGCCACAGGGATCGCATCTTGCCGCGAGACGCACTTATGGAGATGCTGTGGCCTGACACCGACCCGGTCACCGGCGGCGTGTCACTGAAGGTCGCAGCGCACAACCTGCGCAGCATTCTGGAACCCGGAAGGACGGCGGGCACGCATGACCGCTGGGTGGTCTTCCGGGATGGCACATACGGCCTGAACCGGGATGCCAAGGTCTGGATCGATACCGAATCGCTGGAGCGGCACTGGCGGCGCGGCACGGCGTTTCAAGCTGCCCAAGAGATTGAACTCGCGCGCCGCGAGTACCGCGAGGCCGAGCGTCTGTACGCCGGCGACCTGCTCGAAGAAGACATCTACGACGATTGGACGATCATCCGTCGCGAACAGCTACGCGACGTGTACTTGGAGATCGTGAGCAATCTCGCGGAACTTGCCATGCAGAACGGCGATGCGCGGGACGCCATTCGCTATTGCCACAAGATCATCGATGCGGATCCTTGCCGCGAGGACGCCTACCGCATGCTGATGCAGTGCCACGGCGCGTTGAATCAGCATGCGCGCGCCGGCGCCTGGTACGCCGTCTGTCGCACGATGCTCAAACGAGAGATCGGCGCTTCTCCCGGCACAGACACGGTACGTGCGTTTGAGTCGCTATTTCCATGATCACCCCTCTCGTCCAGGGCGTCGCACGGCCTTAACTACCAGTTAACCACGTCCCCGTACCATCCGCGTTAGCCGCGCACCTGCGCGATAGCGATGGAGATCGCGTACGGGCGATCTTGGGGGTAGCCATTGCGGACCACTCGCGGACATCCCGCCAGCACAAAGCGTTATGAGACGTTCGTCATCCGCCTGTGGGTCGAAGAGCCCGGCATGGTGGAGCACGGCGAGATTCGGCACGTCGCGACAAACGCCGGAATGCGCTTTCGCGAGTTTGCTCACGCGCTTTCATTTATTCGAACCGTCATCAAGACGGATGACGCAAGGCGCGACTTAACCGAGGCTTAACCACCCGTTGCTAGGTTCTCGGCGACGCGAAGGACACGCACGATGGAACAGCATCTCGGCACCACATTGACCGCGACACCGCTGCCCGCAGAATCGCTTCGCCTGGTGGCTGTGAGCGCCATGTGGGTGATTCCGGCGCCGACTTCGTGGGGCCAGCAGGCCAAGCGCCTCCAGATGGCGCTCAAGCGGTTGATTGACATCGTCGTCGCTGCGGCCGGACTCGTCTTGCTCGGCCCGCCAATGCTCGTCGTGGCGCTAGCGATCAAGCTCGACTCCAGTGGGCCGGTACTCCACGTGCAGGAGCGCGTCGGGCTCAGCGGGCGTCCGTTCCGTATGTACAAGTTTCGCTCGATGGCTGTGAACGCCCATGTCGCCAAGGGTGGCCTGGCGAACCAAAACCAAGCTGACGGACCGCTCTTCAAGATCAAGCATGACCCTCGACGCACCTCTGTCGGCGGCTGGATCCGCCGCTTCAGCATCGATGAGCTGCCGCAGCTGTTCAACGTGCTCCGCGGCGATATGAGCCTCGTCGGGCCGCGTCCCGCCCTGCCGGAGGAAGCGGGCAACCCACTGAGCGACTACCACGCGCACCGTGTGCTGGCCGTGCCCGGCATCACAGGTCTGTGGCAGGTGAACGGTCGCAGCTTGTTGTCGTTTGGCGAGATGGTGGAAATGGACATCCGGTACGCGCGGGACTGGTCCCTTTGGCTCGACATCTGGATTCTCGCACGGACAATTCCCGTGATCGTCAGCGGCAAGGGAGCATGGTAATGGCCTCGAACAACGGCACCGGCTACTGGCGTGGGCAGCGAGCGCTTGTCACCGGCATCGGTGGCTTTGTGGGGAGTCAACTCGCTGCTGCTCTCGTCGAGCAGGGCGCGCACGTCGTCGGCATTCTCCGCGACTCACGTGGCGACAGGCGGCTGGACATGCTCGGCCTCACCGGCCGGGTGGAGATCGTCCACGGTTCGATCGCCGACTACGCCACCGTTGAACGCGCCTTCAACGAATACGAGGTGCAGCACTGCTTCCATCTCGCTGCCCAGGCCATCGTAGGCGTCGCGAATCGCTCGCCGCTGTCGACGTTCGAGTCGAACATCCGCGGAACCTGGACGCTGCTGGAGGCAGCCCGACAGAGTTCGTTCCTTCAGAGCCTCGTCTTCGCCTCGAGCGACAAGGTGTATGGCGATCAACCGGTTCTTCCGTACCACGAGGATAGTCCGTTGTCCGCGGTCTACCCCTACGACGCGTCCAAGCTCTGTGCGGAGACGATCGCCCGCAGCTACGCCGTCACCTATAGCCTGCCGATGGCAATCGTTCGCTGCGCGAACATCTACGGCCCCGGCGACCTGAACTGGTCCCGCGTCGTCCCCGGCACCATCCGCTCGATGCTCAACGGCGAGGCGCCGGTGATCCGCAGCGATGGAACGCTTGAGCGAGACTACATGTACGTGAGTGACGCGGTCGATGCATACTTGACCCTCGCGCGGAACGTCGGTCGCGACGATGTGCGCGGGCAGGCGTTCAACTTCGGCTGGGGACGGGGTTACTCTGTGCTCGAGATCGTTCGCCAGATTCTCGCGCACGCTCCGGCGCCGTTGGAGCCTGTCATTCAGGGCCAGAACCGCGGCGAGATAGCACGGCAATGGCTCTCCTCGGAGAAGGCGGCACGGATCCTCGACTGGGCGCCGCAAGTGTCCCTGGATTCGGGCATCATGCAGAGCGTGCGGTGGTATCGCGAGTTCCTGGGATTCGAGCCATCGCTGCCACGCGAGTTCGCGAAGGCCGGCGCCAACGGGAGCGTCCGATGACGCAGCGCGACATGACCGTGGTGATCCTGTGCGGCGGACTCGGTACCCGCGCCTACCCGTACACGCAGCGCATGCCGAAGGCTCTGATGGACGTCGGCGATGCGCCGATCGTTGAGCAGGTCATGCGCATCTACGCTGCCGCCGGATACCGTGACTTCGTGCTCTCGGTCGGCTACCTGAAAGACCAAATCATCGACCATTTCGCGCGACGAGAGGACGCCCTCGGATGGCGTGTACGCTGCGTCGATACGGGCGATACGACCGGCACAGGCGGCCGCATCCTTGGTTGCCGCGACTACCTGACGCCCACGTTCCACGCGACATATTGCGATGGACTGGGCGACATCGACCTCGCAGCGCTCGTCGAGTTCCACGAGACGCATCGAGGGAACGCGACGATGACGGCCGTGCCGCTTCGCTCGCAGTACGGGCTTGTGCACTCGGACGACCAGGGATGCGTCACGCACTTCGAGGAGAAGCCCATCCTCCCCGATCGATTGATCAACGCCGGCTTCTTCGTGTTCGACTCGTCGGCCTTCGATCGCTGGCACGGCGAGAATCTTGAGCGCGATGTGCTTCCACATCTCGCGCAGCGGCAGGATCTGTACATCTATCGTCACCGTGGTTTCTGGCGTTCGATGGATACGCTGAAGGACCAGCAGGAGTTGACTCCGGCATGGCAGGAGCACGCGCGACGCTACGCGCCGGCCGCCGGCCGAGCCACCGCAGAAATCGATGGCGCGGCCGCCGCCGCCGGCAGCTGAGAAAGACGACAATGGCTGACACGATGGTCCGGCGCCGACGCCTCCGCATCGCGGGCTTCGAGATTGCGCTTGGCGTCGAAGAGCGGCAGGCGCGCCGCATCCGTCGCCTTGCCGCGCCCGTCCTGCGGCTGTTCGGCCGTGCCGCCCAGTCTTCGGCGCCACTGGATCTGCCCGGGACGCGCGCCACGCTCGATCCGTCCGCGTACGTGTCTCCGCCAGCGCGCGCGATCGCCGAGCGCGTTCAGGGTGTCGACTGGTACCACGTCATTGAACTGCCCCACGGCGTTGTGACGCCCGGATATGTTGACCACCGCGCCATCAGGGATCGCTATTGCCTGCCCGCCGACATGCACGGTATGCGCGTGCTCGAAGTCGCTACCTTCGACGGGTTTTGGGCGTTCGAGATGGAGCGCCGGGGCGCCGTCGTCGTCGCCACGGACATCCCGTCATGGTTTCACGCCGACATTCCGCTCCGAACGCTCGAACGCATGGCCCCGGACGAAGATACGCCGACAGGCGCCGGATTTCGCCTCGCCCACGAACTGCTCGGCTCGCGCGTCGAGCGGCGAACTGTGAGCGTGTACGATCTCTCGCCGCATGACCTCGGCACCTTCGACATGGTGTTCGTCAGCGATCTGATGCTGCACCTGCGCGACCCGCAGCGTGCGCTGGAACGCATCTACCCCATGCTGAAGCCGGGAGGGTTCCTGCTCCTCGCCGAACCGTACAATCCGGAGTTGGAGGGGCTGGGGAACACCGCCATGACGCAGTTCTTCGGCTTCTACCAGTACATCTGGTCCGTGCCGTCGACGATGACGCTGCGCACAATGCTCCAGGTCGCCGGCTTCGATACTGTCGACGAGGTCGCGCGCTTGCCGCTGGTCTACCACCACCCGTTTCCGGTCGAAAAGGTGATCTTCCGGGCGCGACGTTCGAGTGACGATACGGCCGCACCGGCACACGCGCGCACGACGGAAGTCTCCGCCCGATGAAACGCGCGCTGCTTCTCCTCGCAGCAACTTCTGCGGCGCTGTTTTCGATCCTCCTCGTCGCCGATGCGGCCACCGTACCGGTGCTGCTCGATCCAACGTTCGGCGCCAACGGCCGAGCGCTCCTCGATGTTTCCGGCGCCGGCGGGTACGAGGACGAGCCGTTCTCCATGGCGGTGCAACCCGATGGAAACATGGTGATCGCCGGTAAGGCCCGCAATCCGTCGACGGGATCGTTCGATGCCACCGTGCTTCGGTACCGGCCGAACGGAACGCTCGATCCGTCGTTTGGGCAGGGCGGCATCGTCCTCGTGGACTTCGTTGGCGGGTACGACGAAGGCCTGTCCGTCGCGCTTCAACCGGATGGCAAGATCGTGATTGCCGGGCGCGCTGATCGCGCGGCAGGAAACGCGGACTTCGGGATTGCGCGCCTCAACGCGAACGGCAGCCGTGACGGCACGTTTGGCTGGGGCGGCATCGTCATGACCGACTTCTTCGGCGGCGCGGACACTGTGCTCGGTGTCGCCGTTCAGGTCGATGGCAAGATCGTTGCTGCGGGATTCGCCTATCGGACCGCAAACAACTCAGAGTTCGCGCTGGCACGCTACAACGCAAACGGCAGCCGCGACGGCAGTTTCGGTTGGGGTGGGCTCGTTACGACGGACTTCGCGGGAAGCAACGACGCGGCGATGAAGATCGCTCTTCAGCCCGATGGAAGGATCGTCGCCGTCGGCATGGCGTTCAACCCCAAGACGGCGAACCACGACATGGCCGTCGCGCGATACAACGCCAACGGTGGCCGCGACGCGTCATTCGGCTGGGGCGGCCTGGTGATGCGTGACTTCCTCGGCGGAACCGACATCGCGTGGGCCGTGACGCTCCAGGCCGACGGAAAGATCGTCGCGGCGGGCTACGCGTTCAACCCGGCCGGCGCTGACAACGATGCCGCCATCATGCGGCTGAACACAAATGGCAGTCTCGACACCGGATTTGCCGCGTTCGGCGCACCCGGCATCGGCGTCACCGATGTCTCTGGCGAGTACGACCAGATCCTGTGGCTCGCGATTCAGCCCGATGGCAAGATCATCGGCGCCGGCCACAGCGTCCACCCGGCGACCAGCTTTGACTTCGCGCTCTTCCGTTACAACCAGGATGGGAGTCCCGACGCAACCTTCGGGAGCGGCGGCCACGTCACCACCGACTTCTTCGGCGGAGCAGATGGCGCCCACGCACTGGCTCTGTTTCCCGATGGCGCCGTGGTTCTCGTCGGCGATGCCTACAACCCCGGTACCGCCGGCGATGACTTCGCACTCGCCCGCTATCTTGTCGCCGACCCGAGTTGGATCTCCGGCGTCGTCTCGGCGCTGCCCGGATCCGCATTCGCGCCAGGGTCCAGCGCTTCTCAGATCAACACGCCGCTCGCGACGGCGGCAGCCCAGATTGCAGCGAACGCGCCCGCAGCCGCACTCGTTACGCTGAAGGATCTGCGCCCGCACGTCGATTCATGCGGTGGTTCCGGCGACTATCTCGCCGACTGTGTCGCACAGGCAAAGGTGCTCGTGCTCCTCAACCAGGTCATCGCGAAACTCGGCGGCTAGCGGCTGATGATAATCGCGACGCGCCACACACCCGTCCGCGACATCCCGGACGGCCCGGAGTCTCTCAGCGCCGCGTGGCTCACCGCTGCGCTCCGAGGCGTTGTGCTGCAGCGCGCGAACGTCGCGTCCATTCATGTGGAGCCCGCCGGCAAGGGCATGGCCGGGCGCGTGGTGCGCGTGCGTCTGACCTACGACATCCCCGAGGATCAGGCCCCGGTAACACTCATCGCGAAGTTCCCGTCGAGCGCCCCCGCCACACGCGAGATCGCGTCGCGGCTACGCATCTACGAGCGCGAGCAGCACTTCTACGACACCCTGGCCGAGCGCGTGGGCGTCCCTGTTCCCGCCATGTACTTTGGCGTCGCCGATGGTCTGAGCGCCGTGCTTCTGCTCGAGGACGTAACCGGTGCCCGTGCCGGCGACCTCCTCCGGGGCTGCAGCCTGAGCGAGGCGAGCGCCATCGTCGAGCAGATAGCTGGAATGCACGCGGCCTGGTGGCAATCCGCCGAGCTTCGCGACCAACGTTGGCTACCCACGCCCAACGATCCATCCGTCACCGCGCTGGGCGTCGCCGAAGGACCGGGAGCGTGGCGTTCGTTCGAGGGGCGTTTCGGCCGGCACATGCCGCCGGTGATCCTTCGCCTCGGTGCGACGCTGTCCCGTGACCAGTCCGTCGTCGATCGGCTGTCGACGGCGCCGCAGACGCTCGTTCACGGCGATCTGCGCGTCAACAACGTGCTCTTCGACGAAGCGGGGGGGCCGCGAGCATTCATCGACTGGCAGACAGCCGTGCGGGGCCGCGGGCCTATCGATATCGCGAACCTGTTCGTCAGCAGCCTGCAGCCGAACGATCGCGCGCTCGCGGAACGAGAGCTGCTGCCTCAATACCACGAGCTCCTCGTGGAGGGCGGCGTGCGAGATTACTCCTATGACGATTGCTGGCTCGACTACCGGCTCGCCGTGGCCAACCAGTTCAGTCAGATCGTGATCCTCAGTTCCATGCTCGATGTCGATGAGCAGCTCGATGACGGCGTGGGCGCGGCGACGGGGGGCCGGCTGGTTGCAGCGCTCAGCGAGCTGCCGATGCACGATGTGCTGAAAATGAGGCCGTCGTTCTGGCAGTCGCTCCGCCGGCGCATTCGCCGAATTTAACCCGCCAATAACTGGCACTCCGTGCGCCGGACGTTCCCGCCTCTCCGCCGATTCCGATTCGCCGCGGTACCCCGGTTGAACGCATCTTCATAGCGGGCCAGGCAGCGATCGGCGCAGGCCAAATCCGTCGTTCCGGTTAACCATCGGTTAACCGCCTGTCCATAAGATACCGACCGTCCCTATGCCACCTATTCGAGGCCGCAGCGCGTGGCCGCCGAACGCTCGAGGAAACCAAAATTGGCTTCGCGTACCAAGCGTGATTTCAGCATCGCCGGCTTCCGCGTCGAAGTCTCGGCCGACGCTGAGCGGGCCGAGCAAGTCCGGCACAGCGGTCTGTATCGCCGCGTCGTGCGTCCCGGCCTCGACATCGTCCGGCGGCGCGAGCATGCTGCACCGCCGAACGTCACCTCCGTCAACGAAGCGCCAACAGCCGAGGCGCTGCCCCTCGATGACGATCCGGTGGCCCGGGACATGCGCGAACGCATCGCCGGGATCGGCTGGTATCACACCATCGACCTGGGGCACGGCGTCGTCACGCCGGGCTTCATCGACAACCGCGCCACAGTCCCGCTGTTCGGTCTGCCCGAAGACCTCACCGGCAGGCGAGGGTTGGACATTGGCACCTACGACGGATTCTGGTCCTTCGAGATGGAGCGCCGCGGCGCGACCGAGGTCGTCGGCATCGATGTCGATTCGCCGCTCGAGCACGACATTCCCCGCCTCGCGAAGCTGAAGGCCATGCGCGAACGGGGCGAGCAGCAAGATTCCCACCGCAAGATCTGGAACGACCAGCAGGCGAGCATCGGCATCGAATATCCCGGGCAGGGATTCCAGCTTGCGAAGCAGATCCTGGGCTCGAAGGCCGAGCGGCGCGCCGTCAATGTCTACGACGTGTCACCCGAACGGCTCGGCATGTTCGATGTCGTGCTGATCAGCCAGCTGCTTCTGCGCCTGCGCGATCCGCAGACGGTGATCGAGAACATGTTCTCGGTCTCTCGCGGCTGCGCCATCGTCGCCGAGCCCTACGACCCACAGCTCGAAGAGATGGACCGCCCGGTCAGCGAGTTCACGGGCACCGGCGTTATGGGCATCTGGTGGCGCCACAGCATCAAGTCGATGCGACGGATGATGGAGATCGCCGGCTTCGACCCGATCGAAGAGGTGTCGCGGTTCGAAGCGACCAACCGCGCCGGGAAGTTCCACAAGGTAGTTCTGAAGGGGCATGTCCCCCCAGGCGCGCACGCAGAATAACGATGTGCGGCCGCACCAAACCGGAGGAGGAACCATGCCACAGCAGACAAGCAACTGGCCGACCGAGCCACTGAAGCGCGAACGCCGCATCCGCATCGGCTCCGTGGAGCTCGGCATCGCGCTCGACGCGACGCAAGCTGAGCGAGTGCGCAACAGCGTGCCGTACAAGTACGTCGTGCGCCCGGCGCTCGACCGCATCAGCGGCCTGCGCAAGGGTGGGCACAACGGGAACGGCAACGGGCACACGAACGGCAATGGGCACACGCCCAACACCGACGACGACCCGACGATCTATCGGGCCGGCCGCCCCACCAACAAGCCGATCGCTCCGCTGACCGAGCCGGCATCGCCCGAAGCGCGCGCGATCATCGAGAAGATCTCGGGCTACCAGTGGTATCACACGATCGACCTGGGCCATGGCGTCTCGACGCCGGGCTACGTCGACCACCGCGACCAACTGCCGTTCTACCATCTGCCCGAAGACATGACCGGCATGCGCGTGCTCGATGTCGCGACCTTCGACGGCTACTGGGCGTTCGAGTTCGAGCGGCGTGGCGCTGATGTGACCTCGATCGACGTCGCATCGATGCGCGACATCGACATTCCGCGGAACTGGATGGACGAGTTCGACAAGTCGGGCGTCGATCACGAGATGGGTGTCGGATTCCGCATCGCCAAGGAGATCAAGAACTCCAAGGTCAACCGTGTGATCTGCAGCGTCTACGACGCGAATCCGGAGAAGCTCGGCCAGTTCGACATGGTCTTCGTCAGCGACCTGCTCATTCACCTTCGCGAGCCGCTCCGCGCGATGGAGTCCGTCTGGCAGGTCGTCAAGCCGGGTGGCTTCGCGATCTTCGCCGATGTCTACCACCCTGATCTCGAGGCGTTCGTCGGCAACTCGCTGGCGCAATTCGCCCGCGCGGGTTCGGGCCGGAGTGACGTGTGGTGGCGCCCGAACACGACGTGCTATCGCGTGTGGGCTCAGCTCGCGCGGTTCTCGCGCATGGAAGAGAAGTCCCGCTTCACCCTGCACGCAAACTTCCAGGATCCGATTCCGAAAGTCGTCTTCCACGCGTTCAAGTAGTACGCGCGGATTGCAACGAAGCCGAGGCACAACAACCACATGAAGGTGGTCTTCCCGTATCCCACGTATTGGCCGTACATCCGCCGCGGCGCTGAGCGGTGCATTCACGACCTGTCCGGCTACCTCGCGGCGCAGGGGCATGAGGTGGACATCATCACGTCCAAACCCGGCGCGCCCCGCGTGACGTATGACGGCGCCGTGCGCGTAATCTATCTGCGCCAGTTCTCGCACCCGCTGACCTACCGGTACGGGCCGCTGGCGCGGCTCTACGGGTTCGGGCTCGGTGCGACGGAACACCTGATCCGTGGCAAGTACGACGTCGCGCACATGTGGAGCTATTCCTCGGTAGTTGCGGCGCCTCTGCTCAAGGCGGGGATCGGCCTGCCGTACCTCTATCACCTCATCGTCAAGAATCACTACTGGCCCGGGCGGCTCGATCGGTGGATGTTCAACCAGTTGATGCGCCGCGCCAACCAGGTCGCCGCGCTGACACCGAACGGCGCCGCCGAGGCCACCGCGCAGTACGGCGTTCCGGTCGAGGTACTGCCACCGCCCGTTGATATGGACCGATTCAAGCCACTCGGCGGCCGGGATCTGTCGCGCCCGCAGGTGCTGTTTACCGGCGACCTCGGCGACCCCCGCAAGGGCGGCCCGCTGTTGCTCCGCGCGTGGGATGAAATACACCGCCGCTGCCCGGAGGCGCGTCTCGTGCTTGCCGGCCCGTTCGGTCTCGTCGGATTCGACTTCGGCTCCGACGTGTACACGCTCGAGCGCCTCGACCTCGTGCGCAGCGCTTCGGCGCGCGACGCCATCGAGATCCGCGGCCCCGGCACGCTGGAAGGCTTGCCGCACACATACGCTCAGGCCGCTGTGACCGTACTGCCCTCCGTCGAGGAGGCCTTTGGCATGGTGGTGACGGAGTCGCTCGCTGCCGGGACGCCCGTCGTCTGTAGCGCCTACAGCGGCCCCGGCGAGATCATCACCGATCCACGCGTCGGCGTGACCGTTCCGATCAAGACCTACTTCGATTTACTGAGTGACCGCACGGCCCACGATCTCGCCGACGCGGTTCTCGCAGGCATCGACCTCGCTCGCCAGCCGGGCACCGCGGCGGCGTGCCGTGAGTGGGCCGAGCCGTGGTCGCTCACGCGCGTTGGCGCCAAGCTCGAGGGCATGCTCGAGGCGATGGCATCGAGCCGCACCCGCGATAGCCGCATGGCGGGGGTCGCGTGACGACGACGACACTCACCGCTCCTGCTGTCGCACCGCCACCAGAAGAGGCCCGCGCGTTCGTCGCGAACGTGCTCGATGACCTCGAGATCGCCGAACGCGCGTACCACCATCTCACGCTTGGTGCGCCGCTCGTCGCCGACCTTGTCAGCCGGTCGAAGCATCACGCATCGGGCCGGACGCTCATCATCGGCGGCAGCGCGCTGCTCGTTGAGTCCGTGGCGCGATTCGCGAAGGACCTTCGTGTGTGGCAGCTTCCCGGCACCTACCTCACTGAGGGGGCCAAGAGCTTCGTGACGCGCCACGTCACTACAAGCGCGCTGCCGGACATCGAGGCGACCGATGGGCCGTACGACCTCATCGTGCTTCCGTTGGTGCTCGAAGCACTCGACGAGCCGAATGCGCAGCGCCTACTCCGCGCGCTCCGCCGCATGCTTGCAGCACATGGCAAACTCCTGGTCGCGACGCGAAACCAGGCGAAACTCGACCTTCGGCTTTCGGCGATGCGCGGGAAGCCCTTCACGCCGAAGGGCGAAACTGCAGCGCTCTCGCTCGGCTGGCCTTCGACCGACACGGCGCGACTCTACCATCGCGATGAACTACGCGACATTGCGCGCGGAGCGGGCCTCCACGTACAGCGGTGCGACGCCGTCACGGCAGAGCAGTCGTTCATGGAGATGGAACTCCTCAGCGTGCCGGAATACGCCCTGCGGAAAGCCGGCCGCCTGATTCGTTGGGCGCTCCCCACCCTGCGCGATGTTCTGATCCTCGAGTGCGCGCGCCGCCCAGGCGATGGCGCAGGCCTCAAGACGCGCATCGACGACCCAACGGTGAGCGTCGTCGTGTCCGTGCGGAGCGGCGGCGCCGCCCTGCGCGCCACGCTCGATGCCGTGCAAGACCAGACGTATCCCGCTGGGCTTCGTGAGATCGTCGTGCTCGACGACGGACGCCACCGCGATACGCCGGACATCGTGGCCGCGATGGCGCGGTCGTCGGCCTGTGACGTGCGCCGCACGGTCATTGGCGTGGACGGCCCAACCTCTCGCAACGAAGTCCTGGCCGGGCTCCGCAGCGATATCTCAGCGCACATCGAAGACACCTGTCACGTGCCGCCGGACTGGATCGAGTCGGCGATCACCTGGTTCGACGGCGACACCGCGGTCATCACCGGGCCGATCTTCGCAGCCGATGGCAGCATGGAGCGCTACCTCGAGGTAGCCGGAACGCGCCCCGATCCGGACGAGAAGTCGCCGCCATCGGAGCACATGTTCCCGATCACGAACACCTTTTACCGCAACGCCGTCGCCCTTGCCGCGGGTGGCTTCGCCGACTCCTTCGATTCGCAGAGCGGACCGAGGCTTGGATGGGATACCGAGCTAGCGTGGCGCTTGAGGCGGCTTGGCTGGAACTCCCGGTTCCGCGAAGAGGTCTACCAGTTTCGCGTGTTCCCACGCGACGCGGCCAATGCAGGGTGGCCGCGCCGGGAGATGCGCATCGCAGCGCAGGTACCGATGCTGCTTGCCCGTGCACCGGAGTACGCAAATCGCACGCTCGTGAGCGGCATCTTCGTCTCGCGCCAGACGATGTACTTCGATCTTGCCGCGGCCGGCATCGCGCTGGCGGCGGCTCGCCGGCAGCGGCGATGGCTGCTCGTCGCGGCGCCATGGGTAGGCACCGTCAGCTCGCGCATCGATGTCTGGCCGGTACGCAACTGGCCTCACTCAGCCAAAACGGTTGCCGGGATCGGCGCACGCCAGGGACTGTGGCTCGCCGGTTTCGTTGTGGGTTCCATCAAGGCGCGGAGGATCGCGCTATGAGTCACGCACTGCCGGCGATCCAGACACGCGACCTTGTGATGCAGTTCCCGGCCCAGCAGGGATGGAAGTCGATCTTCAAGCATGAGCCCGGCAAGGTCGCATTGAACAGCGTCAGCCTGACGGTGCCGCATGGAGAGATCTTCGGACTGCTCGGCCCGAACGGCGCGGGTAAGACGACGCTCGTCAAGATCCTTTCGACGCTCAGCATCCCGACCTCCGGCACGGCGACCGTCACGGGGCTCGATGTCGTGAAGGACAGCCTCGCGGTTCGGAGGCGCATCGGCGTCGTGTACGGCGACGAGCGCACGTTCTACTGGCGCCTTTCGGCGCTCGACAATCTGCTGTTCTACGCCGCGCTCTACGGTATTCCCGCCCGCGACGCGCGGCGCCGTGCGCTTGAACTGCTCGAACTCGTGGGCCTCTCCCACGCCGCGAACCTCCGCATGCACCACTACTCGTCCGGGATGAAGCAGCGCGCATCCATCGCCCGTGGGCTTCTCAACGATCCTGACATTCTGATCATGGACGAACCGACGCGGGCACTCGATCCGATGGCGGCACTCGATCTCCGGCAACTCGTGCGCGAGCGCGTCGTCAATGAGCGACGCACCGTGATCCTAGCGACGAACATCATGGCCGAAGCCGAAATGCTCTGCGACCGGATTGCATTCATCGATTCTGGCGAGATCCAGATGATCGGCGAAATCGGTGAACTTCGTGACCTGCTTCAGGCCGACGAGTTGTACCAGATCGTCATCGGCGGGCTGACCTACGCGGCCATCGAGTCACTACGCGCCGTGCCGGGCGTTGATTCGCTGAAGGCCGTACTCATCAGCGGCGATCAGTACCGCCTCGAACTTGCCCTGAAGCGCGACACCGCAGCCGTACCCGCAATCGTTCGGTCCATCGTCGAGAGCGGCGGCGATGTGTGGTCGTGCGGAAAACGCGAACTCACTCTCGAGGAGATGTTCACCATGATCGTCGCCCGCAGCCGCGGCGTCGAAGCGCGAGAGCGGGTGCCGGCATGAGCGTGGCGATGGCGTACCTCCGCCGCGACTTCTTGATCTGGGGTAGCTACCGGCTGGCCGCTGTGTGGCAGGTCGCGGGCGTCTTCACCATGATCGGCCTCATCTACTTCACGGGAACCGCCATCAACGGCCGCTCCGACTTGATCGAAGAGGAGAACGGCAGCTACGTCGCGTTCATCTTCCTTGGGCTCGCGTTCATGGATGTCTTCATGCAGGGTCTCGCGGCGATACCGCGGGCGATCAACGACAACCAGCGCGCGGGAACACTCGAGCCGATGCTGCTCGCACCAATCAGCGACACCCAACTCCTCGCATCGCTGTGGGGATTCCGCTTCCTGTTCTCCATGTTCCGGATGTCGCTCTTCGTCGTATTCGGTGTCGCCGTTCTTGGTTTCTGGCACAGCGCCGACCCGGTCGCCGTCATCGCGGTCTTCATCCCCGCCATGCTCACCTTTCTCGCGATGGGTGCGATGTCCGCGGCGTTCATGCTTCTCGTGAAGCAGGGCGATCCGGTGCTGATCGCGTACTCCGCCGTCACAGCTGTGCTTGGCGGCGCCATCTACCCGGTGCAGGCGCTCCCTGACTGGGTCGAGCCGCTGACCCAACTTGTCCCGCTGACACACGCGCTGACCGGCATCCGGTCCGCCTTCGATGGCGCCAGCCTCATCGACGTGGCGCCGCAGGTGGTCATCCTCACCATCATGGCGGCGATCCTGTTGCCGCCTGCGATCTATTCGTTCACCTGGTCCTTGAACCGGGCAAAACGGGAGGGTTCCCTTGGTGAGTACTAGCGCCGTCCAGCCGTACGAAGAAGCAGCCGGCCTGCGCGCCGCCTGGCCGAGCGTCACCGTGATCGTCCCGACGCGAAATCGGGCGCACCTCCTGAGCGATGTTCTCGGCGCGCTCTCGAATCAGGTCTATCCGGTCGACCGCATGGAAGTCATCGTCGTCGACAACTCCTCCACGGACGGCACCGAAGGCGTCGTGCGCGCCGCGATGAATGCGAGCCCCTTTCCCGTGCGCTATCTGCGTAAGGATGACGACGGCCCGGCCGCTTCTCGTAACCGCGGCGCCGAAATGGCATCCGGCGAGATCCTCGCCTTTACCGACAGCGACTGCGTGCCCTCGCCCGGGTGGCTGCGCAGCGCGGTCGTCCGCTTCGAGCCGGGCGTCGATGTTGTTTGCGGCCCGATTCGCCCGGTGTGGGATGGACCCGACCCGGCGTTCTTCATGCACCAGATCTACGAGATCAATCATGAGGACGGACTGTACGCGACGGCCAACGTCTTCTACCGCCGCGAGGCTTTCATCGCGAACCAGGGCTTCAACGAACAGTTCCGCACCTACTCGTGGGGGCAACCGGTGGGAGGCGATGACACGGACCTCGCGTGGCGGATCAAGCGCGCGGGGAGCGGATCCGAGTTTGCCCAGGATGCCATCGTCTACCACCAGGCTTCACCCATCTCGCTCAAGAGCTACCTGTTTCAGCCGCTCGCGGCCCAGATTCTGCCTGAGCTTGCGGCGCGTATTCCAGAGCTGCGACGGACGTCGTTCTATGGCCGCTACTTCCTGCACCGTCAGAGCGCCATGTTCTGCCTTGCCGCCGTTGGTGTGGCCGCGAGCCGGCGCCACCGTGCGGGGTTGCTCCTGACGCTGCCCTGGATCCAGACGACGTGGCCCGCTGTTCGGCGCGATGTATGGCCTCCCAAGCGCTGGGGGCGAGCGGCCGCCAGGTTCGCCCTGCAAGCGCAGAGTTCGGCGTTGCTCTCTGCCACGCTGATCCAGAGCAGCATTCGGAAGCGGAGCATTGTCCTGTGACATTGACGATGCGCCACAACGGCCAGGGAGTCGCGCCAGCACAGGCATCCGCGCCGGACGCTAACCGCGCGCGACGTGACCTGTACGACATTATCGCTACCGGCGGCCCGCGTTCCGCTGCGCCAGCCATCTCCGTCGTTGTGCCGACGCGGAATCGCCGCGACCTCGTCGCCCAAACGATCGCTGCGCTGCTTGACCAAAACCTCCGGCACGACGAGTACGAAGTGATCGTCGTCGACAACGCATCTACCGACGACTCGTCCGCCTTGATGCGTGACGTTGCCACTCACACGTCCGTGGACTTTACGGGCGTGCGAATGGTCCGTGACTGTGGCCCTGCCATCGCGCGTAACGTAGGAGTCGACCTCGCGCGGGGCCGGTACGTCGCATTTACCGACAGCGACTGCGTTCCCTCCGCCGGCTGGCTACGCGCCATGCTCGCCGCTGTCGGCGCGGGAACCGGGATCGTCCAGGGACGCACCGCGGCGCTTCCCGGCGCTCGGCAGCCGCTGTTCAATCACTTCATCGAAACACGGCGATTGGATGGCTCATTCTCGACCTCCAATGTCTGCTATCCGCGCGAAGCGATCCTGGCGGCCGGAGGCTTCGATCCGGATTGCCACTACTGGGAGGACGTGGACCTCGGCTGGCGCGTGCGCCGCCTCGGTTGGGACGCCAGGTTCGCGGAGACGGCGCTTGTGCACCATCAAGTGATGCGGCTGTCCGCATTCTCATGGGTGACGCAGCCTCGTCGCTTCTACAACTGGCCGGCCAAGGCCGCACGATACCCAGAGTTCCGCCGTCACCTGTGGCTCGGCGTCTGGGTACATCCGACGCACGCGCTGTTCGACGCATTCGTCGCGGGTGTCGTGCTGGCGCGATGGCGCCGCGCGGCTCTCATCCTAACGCTCCCGTACCTTGGTGCCTTTGCTGCACGGCGCCGGTTGAGCGGCCGGTGGCCCGTTGCGAAGGCGTTGGCTCACTTTGCGTATGACTGCGTCGCGTTCGGCGCATTGCTTGGTGGAAGTATCCGGTTTCGCAGGCCGGTGCTCTAAAGGGGGTGGTCGATGGAGATGAGACTGTTTGTTCGAGCGCTGCTTCGGTGGTGGTTCGTACCTGTCGTCGCGATCGTCGTGTCGTTGGCCGGTTTCTGGGCCTATCACCGCGCCACCGATAGGGCGGAGGCGGCCGTTACCGTGGCCGTACTGCAGTCGTACATCCCGCCGCCGGGCGAGTACTTGCCCGCGCAAATCGGGTTCGATGCACTCGCCGAAAGCGAGACGCTTTCGGAACGGATTGCCGCCAAGCTGGCCGACGGCACGACGCCGGATCAGGTGCGCGGCTGGCTGATCATCGAGCCGAAGCTGACGGTGGGTCGTTCCAGCACGAGCCTCCTGTACGAAGTGCGAGTCAAGCACACGGACAAGGAAACGGCGCTGCGCGTCGCGAACATCGCCGCGGTGGAAGCGCAGGTGCTCTTCGCCGAGATCAACACGCCGGATAGTCGCGATGTGCGGCGCGCGTTCCAGACAGAACTCGACATCGCACAGGGCGATGTCGATGTAGCCCGCAGCGCATTGGTGCGCTTTCAGACCGACAACGACGCCTATGCCCTGACTCAGCGCCGCGACCAGAAACTCGGACTGATCTCGCAGCTTCAATTGGCGCGGATCTCGGCAACTTCGGGCCGCGGTCAGCAGGGAACGGGGCAGAACGCGTCGCTTTCGGCCGCGCAGGGGCAACTCGGGTCGCTGCTTCGACTCCAACCAGAGTATGAGCGACTGTCGTTTGAGGTCGGGCTCTCGCAAAGCGCGGTCCTTCGTCTTCGCGATCGTGTCTCCGACCTCGAGCAGGCCGGTGCTGCAGGCGAAGCGCCTCTCCTCCAGGCGCGCGATCAGCTCGCCCAGGCCGAAGCCAACTTTGACGGCTCCGTCGGCGCGCTCGGCGACTTTCAATCCATCAACAACGTCTCCCAGCTCGACGGGGCGATCCAGTCCCAGATGGCGCTCGTGAACCAGCTGACCGTCACCGATGCCAGTTCGCAGGCCGGCTCCGATGTCCTTCGGAACGCCATCCTGATCGAGACGGCGGAATTACAACGACTGTCCGGGCTCGAGCCGCAGTACAGCAAGCTCAACCTCGATTTGCAGCGCGCGGAGACCCATCTGTCCTCGCTGCAACAGAAGGTCATCGACGTAGTCGCCGGGCGGACGTTACCAGCGAGCGCCCGGGCGCTACTCCTGCAAAATGCCCATCTGCAGACAAGCCTGATCTGGTTGATCCTGACGTACGCGCTAGGCGTCTTCGTAGCGGTGTTCGTGTCAGTGACCGCCGTATACGTGCTGGCCTACTTCGAACGCGAGCCGGTCACCGTGGAAGACATCGAACGCGAATTCGGGGCGCCCGTGATCGGGCGAGTCGCACGTATCACGGGTTAGGAGGCAGCATGTCGATCATTACGCCAGCCCCATCGCACAACGGCAACCAGGTTGGTCCGGGCAGCACTGCTCCCGCGCGGGACATGTCGGAGTTGCTGATCTCCCGCCGGGCGGAGGGCGCGGTCGCACAGTCATTCCGGCTGCTCCGCGCGAATATCGAGGCGATCCTCACGCACTCGACAAACCGCGCCATCGCCGTCGTCAGCGCGCACCCGGGCGATGGGCGATCACTGGTCGCCGGGAATCTCGCGGTTGCATTCGCCGAGGATCACCGCGTCCTGTTGATCGAAGAGGAGCATGGCGCCCTGAGCCGGTTGTTCCGCGCCGGAGCCAGCCAACTCCGCGATGGTATTCCGCCGGAACTGCGGCGGTCGGTCACCGAGACGAACCGGCCGGGCGTCTACCTCATGCAATGGGCGGAGGCCAATCAGGACAACCGCTATCGCATCGACGATGCGATTCAGGCCGCCGCCGCTTCGGACATGTACACGATCATCGACACGCCGCCAACCACGCTCTCCAGCGACGGATTTCTCGCCGCACGGAAAGCTGGCAACGCGCTGTACGTCATGCGCGCGCAGAATGCCGGTGCGCCGGTCCATCGTCGCGCGCGCGTGCAGATCGAGCGGCTTGGAAGCACCGTACTCGGCGTCGTCCTGAACGAGTTCTAGGCGGGATGACGGGAATGTTGCAGCAGGTAGGCATCGTGGTGATCAACTGGAACGGCGCGGCGCAAACGCGTCGCTGTCTCGGTTCGTTGCTTGCCCTCGACCACACCTCTTATCGCATCGCCGTCATCGACAACGGCTCGACCGATGGTTCCGCCGACGAGCTCGATCGCGAGTTTTCGCAGCTCGAGATAGTGCGCACCGGACGCAACCTCGGCTACGCCGGCGCCTGCAACGTGGGAATGCGTTGGGCGCGCGAAGCTGGCGTCAGGTACGTGTGGATGCTCAACAACGACACGCTCGCCGACCCAAGCGCGCTCACCGAACTCGTCCGAACGGCGGAGACGGTCAACGGCCCGGCGATCGTTGCGCCGGAAATCCTCGTCGGAGGCGGAGAGGGACGCATCTGGAGCGCCGGTGGCCTCCTCAAGTGGCCGTGGCTGAATCGCGAGCACATCGGGCTCGGCCTGCCAGCGGGATCGTTCGATCGCGCGCGCGAAGTGCAGTGGGCGTCTGGCTGTTCTCTATTCCTGTCGCAGGAAAGTGCCGCCATCGCCGGACCCATGGACGAGCGGTACTTTCTCTATCTCGAAGACGTCGACTGGTGTCTCACCGCCGGCAAACGCGGCGTGCGCACGTACTTTGCTCCACGCGCGCGGATCTGGCACGCCGTCTCCGAGTCGACGAAACGCCTCGATCCGCGCATCGCGCGGTACTACGCATGCCGTAACTATTTCATGCTCGCCTTTCGCCACGGAGGAGTGGTCGTGCGCGCATGGGCCGCTGGCCGCCTGGCGCTCACACTCGCGAAGACATGCGTCCGCTCGGCGGTCTCCCGCCGCCACCGCCACGACAGCTACTACCACGCCCAGACGCGCGCGTTGCTCGATGTGCTCCGCCGCCGCGGTGGGCCCGCGCCGTATTCGCACGATCCTGTCGACGTCGCAGCACAGCGCAGTCTCGAAACGGTGTTCGCACAGTGACCTTCGCAGAGTTCACCTACATCCCGCCATCGGGAGCACTCGCGCGGGTCCGCCGCGCCGCTGGTGTGTCCGCGCTCGTCGCCTTCGGCGGCGTCGTGCTGTTTGGCAGCGTAGTCGCGGGCATGTCCGTTCTGCTGCTCGCTCTCGCGTTCGCCGCCGTGCTTGCGTGGATCGCCTGGCAGTGGCCCACCCGAACCGTCATCGCCCTTGTGGTGCTGATCACGCTCGCCCGGTTCATCTCGTTCGCGGCATTTGCGGCCACGCACTCCACTCCGGTCTTGCGCGCCAGTCAGCTGTGGAAGGACGAGATCATCGTCGTACTCGCGGTCCGCATGGTTCACGAGTTGTTCCTCCAGCGCCGCGCACCCCGTGTGCATTTCCTCGACATTCTCGTGTTGTCGTTTATCGCGCTCGTCGTTGGATATTCGCTCTATCCGGGAAGCGTAGGCGGCTCCACGCCGTTCGTGCGCGCGCTCGCGGTTCGGCAAGACGCGCTCTACCTGCTTGCGTACTTCGTCGGCCGGGGGCTGACGCTCACGCGTGACGACGTGCGGCTCATACTGAAGGTATTGATCGCGCTGAGCATCGTGATCGCCGGCGTCGCTGTGGTCCAGTTCGCCGCGCCGAACCTGAGCAACGGCGTGCTGAACATGCTCGGGTACCAGGACTTCACCGCTGCCATCGGCACGCCGCACGAGGTCGAGTTTGTGCGGTCGCGGATCCTCGGTTCAGGCGAACTGCCGCGCGCGTCGTCGCTGTTCCTCGCGGATCTGGGCCTCGCGTTCTATCAGGTACTCCTGGTCCCGGTTGCAGCGGCGCTCTTCTTTTCGGTTCGTGGCCGTTCGCAAGTCTGGGCCGGAGCATTCTTGCTGCTCATGATCGGCACGCTCGGCATGACGATCGCCAGGGCGCCGCTCGCAGGCGCAGCGATGGGTCTGCTCGTCCTCGTGCTGGTGTCACGCTCCTTTGCCAAGGCGACGTGGTTGTCGTGGGGCGTCGCCGCGATGGCGCTCGGATTCCTCATCGTCTCGGGCGCATCCTTCGGTGTGTTCCGCGAGCTGTTTTCGGGCGAAGAGGCATCCGCCAGCGCGCACACGCGTCTCATCACCGATAGCGTCGAGATCATCCGGGCGAGGCCGTGGGGTCTCGGATTGGGCAACGGTAGCCACGTCTCCATCACAGCCAACGGTCTTGGCGAGGGCGGCCTGCCGCCGTGGGCCACCGAGACCTGGTACCTGCAGATGGGCCTCGAGATGGGCGTGGTCGCACTGGTGCTCTTCGCTGCGATGCTCCTCACGGCCACATGCCACAGTTTGCTCGCCGGCCTCCGCGTCCGGGACGTCGCGCTGCGGACCATCACGCTCGGCACTGCGGGCGCCGGCGTGGGCTTGCTCTTCGTGAGCGCCTATCACCCCGTGTGGGCAGCGGTACAGGTGACATTCCTCTTCTGGCTGTTTGCCGGAATCGCTGTCCGCGCTCCTGCCCTCGAAGCTGAATGGGAGGGCACCGTCGATGCGCATCGCGCTCGTCCATAACCACCCGTCCGGGGGCGCCGCCCGCGCGATCCATGAGCTGTGCAAGCGCCTCGCGCAGCGTCACGAGATCGATGTCTTCACGCTGGAGAGCGCCGACCGGGCGTTCGTGAACAGCCACGAGTACGCGGGCAGCGTCACCGTGTTGCCATACCGTGCGCGCGGCCCGAAGCGCCTCGGCCTCTACCTCAACGACATGCGCCGCTACCAGGATCTTGACGCCCTCGAGGACGCCTACGCGCACATGTCCGAACAGATCGATGCCGCGCGATACGACGCGGCGCTCGTGAGTGCGTGTCAGTTTCTCCAGGCGCCGAGCGTGCTCGCGTACATGAGCACACCTGCCGCGTATTACTGTCATGAACCGCCCCGTCGCTTCCTGCAGGACGAATGCCGCCCCGATTCGGGCCCGCTTACCGCCTATCAGCGTTTGCGGTCGTTCTGGCACAAGCCGGCGGAATCGCTTCTGGATGACGTCACAAAGCGGCGAGACCAGCGCAACGTCGCGCGCGCGCGGGCCGTGCTGACGAACTCCGCGCACACCGCCTCGCTCATTCGCGGCTACTACGCACGCGACGCCCACGTCTGCTACCTCGGCGTCGATGCGGAGCGCTTTCCGCCGCGGCGATCGGACGGCGGTTACCTGCTGTCGGTCGGCGCGATCGAGCATCACAAAGGCTTCGAGTTCCTGATCGAGTCGCTTGCTCTCTTGTCGCCTGCGCTTCGCCCGCCGCTGTTGATCGTTGGCAACCACGTGAACGAGGGCGTCGCCGAACACCTCCGCGGCCTGGCGATGGAGCGGAGTGTTTCGCTCGAGATCCGCGCACGGGTGACCGATGTCGAACTCGCTCAGGCGTACGGGGGAGCGCGCGCGTTTGTTTACGCCCCGCACGCCGAACCGTTTGGGCTGGCTGTGCTCGAAGCGATGTCCGCGCAACTGCCGGTGATAGCTGTAGGCGAAGGCGGCGTCACCGAAAGCGTGATCGATGGGATCACCGGCCTGCTCACTCCGCGCGACGCTCCGGCCTTTGCGGCTGCCCTCACGGCGGTTCTCGCCGACGAGCAGGCTGCGCGCGAACTCGGTCGCAACGGCCGCGAAGTCGCCGCATCGTGGACATGGGAGTCCGCGGCCAGACGCGTCGAAGCGCACCTCTCCGTTGTCTGTGGCGAGATCTTGCACACCGGAGTCGCGTCGTGAGGATCGGCATCGACGCGTCGATTCTGGGGCCAGAGACGCGCTACTCTGGCATCGGACGTTACGTCGATGGTCTCGTACGTGCGCTCGCCGACACGTCCGGCGACCACCGCATTGAGCTGTTCGCTCCGGAGGGTACGGATCTCCCGATGACAACGAGCGATGGCGTGGGCATACACATGCTTCCGGTTCCCCACCTCGGAAAGCTCTCGCTCCTCGCATCGTACATGTGGCGCTTGCCTCAGCTAGCCCGCGATCTCGGATTGGATGTCGTTCATGCGCCGACGGTGCATCCACGGCCAGCATGGCCTCCCGTCCCGCGTCGCCTAACGTGTCCGCTCGTCGTCACGCTCCACGACGTGATACCGATGACGCTGTACGGTAAGGGCCCGCGTCGGCTGCCGTTGCGGCAGCGCGCGTGGTATCGCTGGAACCTTGGCGCCGTGCGCCGCGCCGCGCGCGTCATCACTGTCTCCCGCGCATCGCGCGCCGAGATCTCTGGTCTGCTGGCGCTGCCCGCTGACCGGCTTGATGTTGTCTGTAACGGCGTTGTCCAGACACCCATCGGCGAGCGACGCGATCAAGTCACGCCTTATGTCCTGTTCGTGGGCTCGTTCGAGTCGCGTAAGAACCTCATCACCGTCCTTCAGGCGTTTGCGCGCGTGGCAAGCGCCGCACCAGGCCTCGCGCTCGTCGTCGTTGCAGCCGCCGGCTCTGGCGACGCGATACCCATCCATGAGGAGATTCGCCGGTCTGGGCTGCATGGTCGCGTCCGTATCGTGTCCGGCCTCACCGATGGCGATCTCGCCTTGTTGTATCGGAATGCCACAGTGTTCGTCTTTCCTTCACTCGCCGAAGGATTCGGCCTGCCGCCGCTCGAAGCGATGGCCGCGGGCACACCCGTCATCGCCTCCGATCTGGCGGCGCACCGAGAGATTCTTGGGGACGCCGCGCGACTTGTGGCGCCCCTCGACGATGCCGCTCTTGCCGCCGCAATCCTCGACATCGTCACATCGCCCGGAGAGCAGCGGATGATGTCCGTGGCTGGCTGGGCCCGCGCCAGCCGTTACACGTGGGCGGAGACAGCCCGCCAGACATTGGACGTGTACCGCGCGGCCACCGGCCGAGCTCCGGCCACCGATCAGTCGCTCGATGAAGCCCGGACCGCCGCCGGGGTGCCGCGGTGACGTTCATGGAGCGCGGGACGACACGGCGGAACCGCTGGCGGCGCTGGATCATCATTGGCGGCGTCCTGGTCGTGGCGTTTTTCGTACTCTGGGGCGTCTCCGCCTCGGCCAAGCGAAGCCGCCCACCGGTCGCGCTTCCGCCGTTCGCCGAAGCAACGCCCGATTCGAGCCAGCCACGGCAGGCATACACCTATTTCTACTACTGGTACGACTTGCCGGATGGCCCCCACAACGGCGCCCTCACCGATCGCCCGGCCGAGCCGAACGCGAGCTACCGGAACGCCGACTGGTTCAAGAAGCAATTCGCGGACATGACCGACGCCGGCATCGATGTCGCCCTCGCCGTCTACTGGGGCGATGCCGAGCCGTCGAGCGACGTGGGACTCGCCAACATGTCGCGTGCGGCGGCTGCCATGTCAGCCGAAGGCGGGGATCCGCCTCAGATTGCCATGTTCCTCGATACAGGGCTCATCGGCCGCTGGCCGAAGGGGCAACGCGACTTTACGAACCCCGACAATCAGCGCCGTTTCTATAGCCTCATCAACACCTTCTACTCCATCCTGCCGCGAGATCAGTGGGCCATGGTTTCCGGCCGTCCGGCGCTCTGGATGTGGGCTTCGTGGTTCGAGATCTCGTTCGATCAGGAGTTGTTCGACTACGTCTCGCGCCGGTTCGAGGAGGACTTCGGCGTGCGACCCTACATCGTCGCCGAGGCGAGCTGGCGATTTGCGACCGACGTCGGCGATGGCGGGCTCGATCCGTCACGGCCGATACACCTGGACGGATTCTACGCCTGGGGCGCGTCACTGACCGGGTTTCGCGACATCGGTTCGAGTATTGCCGCTGTCGGCCCCGGATACGACGAGCGCGAGCTGGACGGTCCCGGTCGCAGCGGACGGTTCGCGGATCGAGAGAATGGCCGGTTCTACGAGCGCAACTTTGAAGGCGCGTTGAACACCGGCGCGAGGACGATCGTCATCGAGACATGGAACGAGTTTCACGAGGCGAGCGACATCGCCGATTCGGACGAGTTCGGTCGCCAGTACATCGCGATCACACGGCGCTACCTCGACCGATTCAAAGCGATGCCCGGTGCGTCGCCATGATCATCGCACTGCCGACCGATCGCCCCTTCGCTGCGGATGAATCCCGGATCGAGCATGACATCGCGCCGCTGAGAGTGGCAATGATGGGGCGCTCGCTTCGGGGCCAGTTCTCGGGTGTAGTGCGATACACCGACGAGCTCATCCGCGCACTGGCCACGGCAGATGGTGTGCGCCTGGATGTCTTCCTGACGAGGGCCGACGACGGGCTAGACGCACTTCCCATCACGCGGAGGCGGGCGCCGTTCCCTACCCCAAACGAATACACACGCGCGCTATGGGAACAGTGCGTCGTTCCGTTTGGTGTCCGCCGAACCGAGCCCGACGTCTACCACTCGCCGAACTACATCCTGCCCGTGGCGCTGCGCTGCCCATCCGTCGTCACCGTGCACGACATGGCGTTCCTCGACCGCTCTGTGCACCGCCTGCGATCGCACCTCTACCTCAGCGTCCTCACCGCGATCGCCATGCGGAAGGCCACGCGCGTCGTGTGCGTTTCGTCCTACACGGGGGAGCGACTCGCCGCCCGCTTCCCCTCGGTGCGACCAAAGATCCGCATCGTTGGTGAAGGCATAAGCAGTCGCTTCATGCCTCAGGAACGCTCCGCCGTGGAAGCGTTCCGCGCGCGCTGCAAGATTTCCACGCCGTACGTGCTTTTTGTGGGTACGGTTGAGCCACGGAAGAATCTTGCGCGGCTCATACGGTCGTTCGAGGTCGCCGTGCGGCGGGAGGGCCTTCCGCACCACCTCGTTATTGCAGGGGCGAGCGGCTGGAAAACCGGCCCTGTGCGCGCGGCCTACGAGCAGTCAGCCGTGCGCGACCGCATCCAATTCATCGGGTATGTCGACGATGCGGAGTTGCCTGCAGCGTACGCCGGTGCAGACGTCTTCGCATATCCATCGCTTCACGAGGGGTACGGACTGCCGCCACTCGAAGCGATGGCATGCGGCACGCCCGTCATCACATCCAGCACCACAGCGCTGGCCGAAATCGCCGGCCCTGCCGCGGCAACCGTCCATCCCGAGGACGAGAAGGCGCTTGCCGACACGATCGCTTCTGTGCTCACCCACCGCGGGCGGCACGAGCGCCTCGCCAATGCCGGATTGGCCCATGCAGCGCGCTTCCGCTGGGACGCCGTCGCAGATGAGATGATCCAGGTCTATCGTGAGGCAGCTCGATGAGACCCGCACTTTACTATCCGTGGGTGTACCTCAAGGGCGGCGCTGAGCGCACGCTACTCGAACTCATGTCACGCAGCCGCCACGACTGGACGCTCTATACCAACCGTTACGAACCGGAGGCCACGTTCCCGGAGTTCCAGCGCATGCCCATCCGCCTGCTGCGCGAGGTCTCGGTGCGGCGTTCCCTGCTCGATGTCGCGTGCGCCGGCGCCACGCTCCTCACCCAGAAGATCGATACAACGCCGCACGACGCTATGGTCGTCGTCAGCGAAGGACTTGGCAATCTGACTGCGCTTCGCACGACCGTGCCGACATCCTGCGTCTGCCTGACGCCGCTCAAAATCGTCTACGACCAAGCGACACGCAGCCAGTACTTCCAGAATGGCCGGCATCTGCCGCAACGCTTTGCGACAACGCTGTACGCTCGGCTCGAACGGCCAGCCTGGCGGCGCTACGCGAGAGTCTTCTGTAACAGCCGCGAGACCATGCGGCGCGTGCTCGACGCGAACCTCGTCAGCCCAGACCGGGTGGAAGTCGCCTACCACGGCGTCGATTGCGACCGTTTCCTCCCAGGCGGTGCGCGCGATGCCTATTTCCTCGTGCCCGGGCGCATCATGTGGACGAAGAACGTCGAGTTGGCACTCGAAGCCTGGACACTCTTCAAGCCCCGGCCGGCGGACAATGCGTTCAGGCTGGTGATCGCCGGGATGGTCGACCGCAAGAGCGAACCCTATCTTGGTCATCTTCGCGCATTGGCGGCGGATCGCCCCGACGTCAGTTTCGTCCCTAATCCGGGTGATGACGAACTCGTCCACCTCTATCAGCGAAGCCACGCGGTGGTTCATCCGGCACTCAACGAGGACCTCGGTCTTGTACCGTTGGAAGCGATGGCCTGCGGCAAGCCGGTGCTCGCGACGGACAGAGGTGGTCCACGAGAAACCGTCGTCGACGGACACACCGGCCTCTTGCTGCCAGATACAGCGCCTGCCTTTGCCGGCGCTATGCGCGCCATGGAGGCGATGAGTGACTGCGCGCTCGATCGCATGGGCGTACAGGCTCGCGGGCGGGCCGCGCAGTTCAGTTGGGACACCTTCACCCACCGCATCGACGAACACATCGACGAGATCGGCGCGCGCCCGCGCGTGCGCACCTAGCGAATGCGCATCGGATTCGACGCCTGGGGATTGTCCGGCACCACGCTGTTCACCGGGATGGGGCAATACGCGCAGCACCTGATCTCCGGTCTCGCCACGATCGGCGGCGTCGAGGTCGTCGCCTATGGCGCACCGGGCGAACCGCGACCCGCTTGGCTGCCCGACGTCGTGGCGTGGCGCGCTCCGTCCACCAGGGCGCCACAAAAGCTCGGCGCGATTGCAACGCGGTTGTGGACGCTGCGCCGTGCCGGCGCCGCCGATCATCTCGACCTCTTCCACGCACCGGCAACACACGTCCGCGCGTCCATGCCGCCCGTTCCAGGAATGGACTGCCCCGTTATCACGACCGTGCACGACGTGATTCCGCTCACCCTGTACGGCACCGACCTCCCGTGGAGGCTCCGCGCGTTCTATCGTTGGAACCTGCGCCGCGCCATTAGAAGCGCGCGCGTGATCACCGTCTCCGAAGATTCGCGAAAACAAATCACGACCGTCACGAGCGCAACCGAGTCGCGGATTGAGGTGATACCCAATGGCGTCGCATTCGCTCCAAACCCCGACCCATCGCCCCTACTAACGCTGGGTCTGGCCAAGCCGTACGTGCTCTTCGCGGGATCCTTTGAGCCGCGCAAGAACCTGCGCCGCGCCCTCGTCGCGTTCGACGCCGTCGCCAGGCGCGAACTCCACCACTCCTTCGTCGCGATCGTCGATGCCGGCTCCGGTCACGCCGCGGCAATCGAGGAGTTCGTCGCCATGCTCGAGTGCGCGCCACGCGTCCGACTGGCGCACGGGCTGGATGACGCCACCATCCGGTCGCTCTACACGCATGCCGAGATGCTCTTGTTTCCCTCGCTCGCCGAGGGATTCGGACTGCCTCCTCTCCAGGCAGCCGCGTGCGGCGTGCCCGTCGTCGCGTCCGACCTGCCGGCGATCCGCGAGGTTTTGGGTGATGCAGCCGTGTACTTCAACCCATCGAACGAAGGTGAAATCGCCGCCTCAATACGCGAGGTTCTCGGCTCCAGCGATCGGCGGCGCGGTCTCGTCGCCGCGGGCGCCGAACGCGCACGCTTGTGGACGTGGACGCGGTGTGTCGCGCGCCACCTGGAGGTGTATCGCGATGTATATGAGAAAGGGGCGAAGCCTTAAGCTTCGCCCCTTCGAGAGTTCTCGTGTCCGCGCCCTTACAGCGCTGTCACGTTCGATATGAGCAACTGGAGCACGGGCCGGAACTCGGCCTGAGCGTTGCAGTCGAGGATCTTGTCGTTCTGATCCGGTACCGTCGGGCAGCCGTTGGTGTGCTGCAGAATCGCGTTCAGTTTACCGAGTGCCAGCGCCTCGACACCTTCCGCGTACGGGCCCGCACCGATTGCGTCGAGGTACACGGCGAGCCGGATGTAGTTCTCGATTGTGTCGAGCTCCGATAGCCATGAACCCTTGTTCGTCTCGTTCTTGAACACCGTGTCCGAGATGCCCTGAAGCACCGTCTGCACGAACTCGACATCCGCGCCGTCCTTGATGGCATCGTTGTCGGAATCGCTGTCAGCGGGGTCCGTGCCGACTTCCACTTCGAAGCCGTCCTGCAAGCCGTCGTCGTCCGTGTCCGTATCGAAGGGATTCGTGTGATACACGTACGCTTCGTCGCCATCGCTCAGGCCGTCGTTGTCCGTGTCAGCGTCGTTCGGGTCCGTGCCGAAGAACACCTCAATGCCATCATCGAGACCGTCGTCATCACTGTCCGCGTCGGTCGGGTCCGTGCCATAGGTAACGATCTCAGAAATGTCGTAGAGGCCGTCCCCGTCCGTGTCCGGGTCGTTGGGATCCGTTCCGTAGACGTTGACTTCATCCCCGTCAGAGATGTAGTCGCTGTCGCTGTCGACCAGCAGCGGGTTCGTGTTGTACACGAGCGCTTCATCGCCGTCGCTCAGTCCGTCGTTGTCGGTATCGGAATCCAGCGGGTTGAGGCCATACACTGCCTCGATCCCGTCGTTGAGGCCGTCATCGTCAGTATCTGGGTCCAGCGGATCCAGCGTAAACAGAACCTCGATGCCGTCGACGAGTCCGTCGTCATCGGAGTCGGGATCGGCAGGGTTGGTTCCGTACGTCGCTTCGTCTGCGTCCTGTAGTCCGTCCCCGTCGCTGTCTGCCGCGAACGCCGGTGACGCGGCGCCGAGGATAAGCGCTCCCGTCGCCGCGATGGCGATAAGCATCATGCCCAGCCGTCGGTAGATGTTGTTCAGCATTGGCTCTCTCCTGATTCCACGATATGCGCGTAGCCCACCGGTCGGAACCCCGGCAGACACCACGATACGCCTCCGTGGTTAGCCCGCGGTTAAGCCGAATACGATTGTGCAAGAGAACAACAGATACGTGCGGTTGTTATGGGCAATCGCTTATGTCCCGCGTTCCGAGCTGCGAAGCTGAGGGGACGCCTTGTGCGCTCGGCGGACGCTAGAGGTCGTGCCTAGCGGCTTGGCAACGCGCGCGAGATCTGCCACTACAACACCGACCCGAGCGTCCTGAAAACGGATGGCGACACGTGCAGCGATGGCAAGGAAGTCGCCCCGATCAACGCCGAAACGACCGTCAATGCGGTAAATCTGTCCCAAGTGGCGCAGAGCGTCGGTGCATCGATCGGGCCGAACTACATCGTGGACTTCGACATCACCAAGGACGGCGATACACACACGGGCGCGCTGTGCGGCGTCCGGGACGTGGTTGACGCGTGACTTACCATGACGCAACACGGACTCTGAGACCGTCGCCGACTACGCGACGTTCGCGACGGCGCCGGCGAACTGGGCGTTGTGCAGAGCGGGTCGGCTGAAACCCACCCGCCTGACGAAGCGCACGGTCCGCATCAGCCGAGCGGAGTTGGAGAGGTTCGTCGTGGCTTCCACCGCGCGCTAATACCGGCTTCGGAGCGTGCCGATTTCCTCCCGAACTTGACCGACAGGCCCTAGACGCTGGCCCTTATCCGGCCTACGCTTCGCTTCACGTTAATCTTCTAGTCGTTGGCCGCCGGGCGCGACCGACCGGGGAGGCGAACATGAGACGGTTAGTAGGGACGGTGTTGGCCGTCGCGGGACTTGCCAGCGCGGCGGCGGTCACGACCATCGTGGCGGCGGGGTGGACGGACACGCCGACGGCCAGCGGCAACATCAGCGTCAGTATGTCGCCGGATCTCCTGTACGTGTGCGAGTGGTATCAAAACTTCGGCGGGCCCTGCAACGGTGGTGACGACAGTGGAGCTGACGAGATCATCTTCGAGAATGATGAGCAGCTCCTGCCGGGCGGAGGAGGGCGCACTTGGACGCTCAGCCTTGTAAAACAACAGCGATAGTGCTTGGGACCTGGTGACCGTGGTTCCCTTGTTCACGGAGCTGGACGACCTGGGCGGTGATTGCAGCAGCAACCCCGATTTCTCGATTGTTATCAGCAACCTCACGAACTTCAGTACTCAAGACGACCACCTTCTTGGTAGTTCCCCTCAGCCGCTGCCGGCGCTGAGCCAAGGTGGTTATTGGTACACGGTTCACGTGTCTTCCTACAGCAGCGAACAGGTGCAACTTACCGTTTCGGTGCCGAGCTCATTCCCGGTGGAATGCGCTGGCAACGTTTGGGCGGTGTCAGTCAGCTGGACCGCGGAGATTCACTAGATGTCGCGACTGACCGTTGGATATACGGCATGCGCCTTGGCCGTTGCCATTGTCGTCGCACTAGTCAGTACCGCATCTTCGGCGGGGTGGACGAACGTTCGAGAATCGTCAGGCACGATCACCGCGGGATGCCCGTTCGGTCTTCCGGACCCAGCGGGCGACGTCGACGGCGACGGACTGACGGACGCGGACGAAGTCGTGGTTGGCACTGATCCGTGCAGGGCTGACACCGACGCTGACGGCCTTCTGGACGTACCGTCCGCGACCCACACTGGCTTGAACACCAACGTATCGCAGGACAACTGCCCGGTCGCGCCGAACCCGATTCAGCTGAACACCGACGGCGACCTCGTGGACCTTCATCCGGCGAAGGCGTTCGATGACTTCACGCAACCTCACTCGGACGCTTCTGGTGACGCGTGCGATCCGGATGACGACAATGATGGGCTCTCGGATCAAGAGGAAGCCACTGGAGCGGCGTGTAGCGGCATCTCCACCGACGCGCTTCTGGCCGACACCGACGGTGACCGGATGCTGGACGGCGCAGAGTGTCAACTCGGCGTCACGAGCCCAATCGTCGCCAACCCCCAGTGGAGCGCCGGCGGCTTGCAAAGGCGGCTTGGATGGGGATGCTGACGACACCACGACCAAATCGTGTTCGGGCGAGCCCGTTACGCACCTTGGACTAGTATGCCTCGTACCAAAAACCCGACATCGTGTGCCCGGCAACATTGACTTCGGCAGGATCGAGCCGGGAACCTCGGCCCTGAGTCCTATCCAGCGTACGTCGCCGGATCCAGCGCCAACGCCAGTCCCTCCTGCGCCGCCCCCGACATTCGCCGCTCGGCGTTCTCCCGCGCCACCTGCGCGAACA
>JANPBN010000096.1:0-1965 GCA_031430415.1 Dehalococcoidia bacterium | reverse complement strand
CATCTCCCGGTCGTCCGAGAACGGCGTGATGTACTTTTCGACGTACGCCCCGACGGTGTCCCGGGAGATCGCCGCGAAAGTCTCGATGACACCCGGTGTGTCGGAGCCGTAATAGCCACCGCAGTTTCCCGGCCATGCGCCGAACGGCGCCTTCACGACCGCATCGACGGCGTAGTACGGGATGCTGGTGCGCCCCGGATCGCGACGGATCTCATCCGTGTCGACGATCTCCTCCGCCGACACGATCACCTTCTTCGATGCCAGCGCCGACTCTTCGTGCGCTATGCCGGTGCCGTAGATGCGGGCGTTCCCGAAGACGTCAGCCTGCTGCGCGTGGATCAGCGCCACGTCGGGATTGAGCGCGGGTGCTAGCGTGATCGGCTTCCCGGTGAACGGATCCTCGACGAGTTTGGCGCCGGACCGCTCGAAGCCATCGGTGCCGCCGAACGACCGCACCGGCAGGAACGGCAGGCCCATCGCACCGGCCTGCAGCCGTAGCGTCATGACGATGTTGCTGTACTCGTAGACCTTGAGCCTTCCATCGCGGACGGCGTTGTCGATCGTCGCGCCGGGCCAGAAGAAGCCGCAGTCGACCTTCGTCGCGCACCCCGCGCCGACGAGCAGGCCGATGTCCACATAGCTGAACTTGCCGCACAGCCAGAGATCCTTCTTCTGCTGCCGGATGACCTCGCGCAACAGAGACGACGGTCCCCGCTGGAAATAGTTGCAGTCGAACACCAGGTAGTCGCCATCAGCGACGAAGCGGCGTACCGCCTCGGCCTCCGACATCAGCTTCGGAACGAGCGCGCGTTGCTTGTGATCGCGCACGTGCGCTCTGAAGCCGTCCGGGTCGACGGGCAGGTATTCGGCGGAGCCCTCGGCGAGGACGTGCATGAGGGGCTGCTCCTTGGCTGGGCGCACGTGTGACTGCGAAATCGAGGGCATCATACGCTTCGCATCCGACACGCGGAAGAACCGCCCGGAGGCTCCTCCTAGCTTCGGACCGCATTCGATACCGGGAGCGCGTCAACCAAGGGGGCATGCACCTGAAAGTAAGGGGAAACCCTGCCGATACTTCCCTCGAACGCCACCCGCAGCTCATGTAATGCGAGTCTAGTCCGGAGAGCGCCCGTGGTAAGCGACAACAGTATGCCCCGAAGGCCCGTGTTAACCCTCGATGACCTCGCCGCGCCGTTGACGCGGCGGCCCGAGCGCCTGCACGCGCTGACGGCCTCGGAACTCGCCATCGCCTTCAGTCAGGGCCTCGACATCGCCGAGGGTAAGGCCATGGGCCATGCCCAGCGTGTGTGCTACATCGCGACGATGCTCGCCGATGCAGTCGGCCTCGAGGCGCAGCCGCGTTCCGGCGTGTACTTCGGTGCGCTGCTTCACGACATCGGCGTCACGCTCGCCGCGTCGGACATGTGCCGCGTCGCGGGCGTCGACGAGGATGCGCTGTTCGGCCCATCCCCACTGCGGTCGCCGGAAGAACTTCGCTCCGAACTCGTCTTCGCCGACGCCACCGCCGTTGCCGATGCGATGCATCAGCACTGCATCCTGGGCGCCGAGACGATCGATGCACTCGAACTGCCGGAGGAGGCGAAGGGCGCCGTCGCCGCCCACCACGAGCGTTGGGACGGACGCGGCTTTCCGGGCGCGCTCGCCGGAGACGCCATCGTCATCGAAGCCCGAATCGTCGCCGTGGCCGATATGGCAGAAGTCATCATCGCGGGCGAGACGAATGCGCTCGCCGCTCGGCGCCGCTTTCCGGCAGCTATCGAGCGCCACGCCGGCACTGCGCTCGATCCGTCCCTCGTCGCCAGTTTGCTCCAATTGGCGCGCGGCGACGAGTTCTGGCTCGGGCTCCATTCCGAAGACCTTCCTGACATGCTGCACGCCATGCGTGGGTCGCTCGACACGCGCAAGTCGCGCAAGCGGGTGATGCGTTTCGCCGAGGTCTTCGCC
>JANPBN010000095.1:0-8126 GCA_031430415.1 Dehalococcoidia bacterium | reverse complement strand
GTGGTACGGTACGTTGTAGGCGATCGCCACCAGATTCTTGTTGCGCAGATCGATCGGCGTCGCGTCGAGAAAGCGCTTCACCGCTCCGGACGCCGGTCGCCCGACGGGGTTGTACTCCGTCAGCGCGAAGACGATCCACGACGCATCGGCGAACGCTTGGGCGGTCGCTTCGTTGTCCGCCGCGGTCGGTGATGAAAGCCACGCATCGAGTTCACCGAAGCTGATCGTTCGAACATCAGCGGACTGCAAACGGCCCTTGCCGGCGGGGCCATACGCCGCAAGCAGTTGGTTCTGCAGTTCGAGCTTCGGCATGACGCGATACGGGTAGCAGTCGGACCAGCACTCGACGAGCAGCACCTTCTCGGGCGACTGCGGCCCTCGCGGCAGGCGAGCACGCAACTCCCCAACAGTAGACGGCTCGATGAGCGTCAGCGCGGCATCGGCAAGCGCGGACATCGCCTCGCGGCCGCCGCCGGCTGCGGCCGCCGCGGCGACCGGATCGGACTGCGCGTCGGAGCGGCGGAGATTCGGGTAGAGCTGCATCTTTGCGGCGACGACGCGGCGCACGGCATCGTCGGCACGGCGACGAAACTCCGAGTCCTCAACGTACTGCTCGCGCATGTAAAGGATGCTGTCCTGCATCAGCGGCAGCTGATTGTCCTTCCAGCCGGGCTTCGCCGGATCGAGGTAGAAACCGATCAGCGGAAGCAGGTCGTTGCCCGCAAGCAGCGCCTCGCGGACGACGGTGCGATTCGGGAACTCGGGCTGCCCCTCCGCATCGCGATACCACGCCTTGACGGCATCGACGCCAAGCGCATCGGCCATCACCATGTGGCCGCTACGCCACGCCGCAAAATCCGGCAGATCCATGAGCGCACGGAACGCCACGGCATCGAGCGAAATCGGCCGCGTGAACCGCTCGGGACTACCTTGCTGAAAATTGCGATAGCGGATGTGCGACACCATCATCGCGTCTGTCATCCCGGCCGGATCGGAGGCGTCGTCGCGAGCGATCGCTGCGAAGGGCGCCAGTTCCGTCGAGCGCAGCTGATCGAGCGTCTTGTTGACAGTTGGCACTTCGTTATCGGTCGCGCGATCGCTGCCTCCGTGGCCGGGGAAGTGCTTCGCCACGGTGAGCATGCCACCGCCACTCCCCTCGTGGACGCCGGCGATGTACGCCCGTGCGAGCGCGCTGACCCACGCCGGATCGCCACCGAACGAGCGGATGCCGATGTCGCCATCGCCTCCTGATCGCGGACTATCGAGCACATCGACCACCGGGCCGAGCAGCAGGTTCACACCGGCGGCCGATAGTTCGCGCCCGGCGACCTCGCCTGCGGCACGTGCATGCGCCTTGTCGAACGTGGCGCCGATCGTCATGTTGTTCGGGATTTGTGTGTAGTTGTGCGTGACGTTCGTGAAAGGAAAGAGGTCGCCCTCGTTGTCCGTCGCGATGAAGAGCGGAAGATAGTATGTGCCGCCGGCGCCGTCGTCGCGAGCCGATGCCTCGACGGCGCGATCCTGCAAGCCGTTCGTCACCGTCGCCAGCTGTCCTGCGGTGTCGCCCCGGTTGACGATGTTGCCGTTGCTCGCCGTGATCAGCACCGAGCCGACCTTGTAGTCGCGTAGGAGCGTCGCAATGTCGGAGGTCGCGGACACGTCATCGCCGACGAAGTTCACCATCACGAGCTGCCCGATGCGCTCGTCTATGGAGAGCGACGCAACGACGCGATCGAGCGTGATGGGCGACGTTTCCTGCGCGTCAACCACGGGCTTCCCGCCGGCGATCACGAAGGCGGCAACCAGCACGAGCAAGGCGAGGCTGACTCTCATCGCGGCGCGCAGCGAGAGGCGGCAAGATGGCGATGGCCGGAACGTGCTCATGCGCCCGATTATCCGTCAGTTGGCCGCGGGGAGACAGCGCCGTACCCAGATAACGCCTGACAAGCCGAAAAGGTCAACGCTTCGGAAAACTAGGCGGCGCGGAGTTCAGCCGGGATCTGCGGCCGGCCGACGAGTGCGGCAAACCGGCGGGCGTAGGTCTCGGCGTTAGCAGCGTCCGTCCAGCGGGCCAGCGTGTGGGCCGCGAATTCGATGCCGAGTTCGTGGCGCTGGACGGCCGGCAACGCCAGCATTTTGTTCAGCGTCGAGACCAGCGCGAAGCCATCGCCGGAATCCGTCAGGAATGCGTTCCGTTCGTGCTCGAGCACGGCGCTCCCTGCGCCGGACGCCACGAGTGGCACACGGCTCGAAGTCAGCGCCAGCGCCTCATCCTCGGCGCCGTACTTCCGCGCCGATGCACCGAGCGAGACGAACACGTCGGCACAGCGCGCGGCGGCGGCGAGTTGGTCCGCTTCTACGCGCCCGTACAGCGGCACAAAGTCGCCGCGGCGGCGAAGCTGCGCTGTCAGGCTTCGGAATTCGGTACGGGACGGGACGCCGAGCAGCAACGTCACGGGATTCCCCAGGAGCAACGGCGCCACGGCGTCGCGATACCAGCGCGCCAGTTCTGTCCGTGCAGGCCACACGAGCGCGATAACGACGCGCCCCGGAACGACGTGAGTGAGCCGGTTCGTGCAGGCGGCCAGCGCCTTGTCAGTTGGCGCCGGTAGTGACCGCGCGACGGGCAATACCTCGGTGAGAGGCAGACGCGGCACCCGGAGCCGAAGCGTCGCCGCGACCTCCGGATCGGAAACGAACGCTTCGTCGAGGCGCGCGAAGGATCGCAATCCTGTGCCGGGGATCCGCAGCCTCGGAATCATGTCCGCTGGATGGAGCGTCGCGGACACAGGCGTACCGTACCGTCGCCGAAGATAAAACGCCGCCGGTGCAAACCGCGAGTCGTTCAGGTGGATCGCCTCGTAGCCGTCGTCGCGAATCAGCCTGGCCGCCTGCGACATCACAAGCAGCATGTCGCGAAGCGGCGACGCTGCCGCGAGATGCCTCTCGTCGATGCCTAGACCGCCTCCGCTGGCCGGCTCCGAGGGAAGACGCAGGGGGTGGCGCCCCACGCCGATCGCGACGACGCGCGGGCGCGCAGAAGAGTAGCCGGTGCTGGATAGCCTGAACATATGCCGAGTATCGGGGTGCTCCCGCATATGGATGATTAGGTGATTCCCTCGCACTGGCGTTCAACACTCCTGAAGTACGCGCTCAGCGATACGCTCCCCGCCCTTCCCTGCCGATGATCGTTGTGAGATCAGGGGAGAATCCAGATGCCCGACGCAAGTTCTACGCACGCAGCCGCGGAGCCGATGACGCTGGGCGACCTCCGCCTGCCGCCGGTCTTCGTCGCCGACCACGCGATCCGCACGCTCTTCTATCAAGGCGCGCTTTCGCCGGTCGACCTGGCGAAGCACTGGCGTGTCGATCCGGACATTGCGGTCGAGGCAGTCGATGGGCTGAAGTCGGCGGCGCTGGTCGAGGTCGAGTCAGGGCAGTCGACGTTCGAACGTCTGGGGCGCGTTCGCTTGAACGCCGCGGGGCAGGCCTACGTCGCCCAGGCACGTTCGCGCACGTGGTACGCCGGGCCGCTGCCTGTCTCGCTGGAGACGTTCGATCGCTTAAACACCGGCGTGGTGGCCGCATTCACCGACCGCGACCGCCTTCGCCTGGCACTGGCGCCGTTCTTCCTCGAACCATCGACCGCCGATGAGATCGGGCAGGCCCTGGCGGGCGGTTCAACCCTTGCGTTGACCGGCGTCGCCCCGGACGAACAGCCCGAGTTGGCCGCGGCACTCGGCGAAGCGCTCGGCGATGAGGTCACGGTTCCCTACGCCATCTACGCCTCTGGTGCGGTCATCCGAGTCTTCGACCGGCGCATCCACCGCCCGATCGCGACGCACCGGGAGGCCGGCGAGGAGGGCGACGTTCTGCGTACACGCTCAGCGGAGTCGCAGTGGAGCCGCATTCACCGGCCGGTACTGGCGCTCGCCGGTGGCGTACTGGCCTCGGACGTGCTGCCCGCGTACGACGAAGACGCCAAGTTTTATCTTGCCCCGACGCCGTTCAAGGCATGTGGCGGCATCCTCGCCATTCTCGATAGCGCGAGCAACCCCGACGCATTGTCGGACCTGGCTCGCCTCTGGCTGATCCCCGGACGCCACGGCACCGGCATCATGCTGCTCAGGAGCGGCGAGCGCATCGAAGTGCCGTGGCGAGCCTGCACCGTCATCTTCGGCGCGAGCACTGGAGCGCTGCCCGAGGAGCTGCGGGATTCGTTCGCCTACCGTATCGACGTCTCGGAACTCTCTGGCGCATCCCTGCGAGAGTTCCTCAGGCGCCGCCTTCACGAAGCTCAAGGCCTCCCGGACGAAGCGGTTGAGCCGGTGGCCGCCGCCCTCGAGCACTGGGACGTGACGCGTGCGTCAGCCGCGCTCGCGGCGCGGTACATTGCTGACAGAGCCGCATACGAAGGCGACAGCTTCCGTGTCACCGACGACCTCGCGGAGCATGCGGCGTCGTTCGGCTGTGGCGCCGCTGCAAAGACGCTGCGTCGCGTCGCGTAACATCGGCCGGGCACCGGCAGGAGGCAGCATGCGATTCGCCATCCGCATCGACATGATCTGGCAGCCGTTCATGCTCTTCCTCGGCGCGACGCGCGGGAACTGCTACCTCGAATTGCACGGCGGGGAACTACAGCTTCGCTTCGGGCCGGCCTTCAATCACACGATCTCCCGCGACAACGTCATCGGCGCTTCTCGTGGATCGTGGTCGTTCATGAACGGAATGGGAGTCATCGCGGGTGGGTCGACGTTGGGGCTGGTCGGCTCGACGGGCGGCATCGTCGAGCTAGAGCTACGCGACTCGGTGCATCTGCGCTTCGTCGGATGGGCGCGGGGTGTGCGCCGCATCGCGATCTCGCTTGAGGATCCGCAAGGGTTCATCGATGCGGTGACCAGCGCCGGGCCGAGCCCGGAGCCTACGCGTCCCACTCCTCAGTAAGCGGTTCCAGCGCGGCTCGGAAGTGATCCTGCACGATGGCCGCAGCGGCTGCACGAGCATAGCCCTGCGTCAGCTGCCGCAGCATGGCTTCCGGCGAGTGCCACACGAGACGCTGACCGATCGCGCGATGGTACACGCCCTCGACCTCGCGAACTGCGGTGCCGTCAGGATCGAGGAGGTAGCGGATCGAGCGGCCGGAGGGCCTGACGTAGAACATTGCGCGCGGCTGGACTCCGCCCAGTTCGTACTCGGCGGCGCATTCCAGGCCTTGCTCAGCCGCAAAGGCCACGACCTCGCGAAATCCTGGCTCAATCACCGTCTGGACCAGTCGACGAAACGCCTGCGCCATCTCGGTGCGCACGCCGATGGTGCTTCGCCGCATATCATACGAGTGACGCGCGTGCAGAATTCGCGCCTTCCAGTCCTCCGTCACGTCGCGCACCCCTTCCGAAAACATCGGCGCGACGGGCAAAAGAAGAAGCGTGAATCAGGCGGGCCGGCGCACTAGATCGTCGCCATGCGCGTCCCAGCCAGTCGTGAGGAGCGTCGAGATCTCTCCGCCGTCCTCCGGGTAGGTGAGGAGGCGGGTGTCCCAGCGGATGTCCTCCGGACACGACTTCGCAATGCGTTCGAGAACCCGGCCGGTGGCCGAGTGCGCCCCATCGACGTCCTGGTTCGTCAGCAGCACACCCACCCGGCCCGGACCCAGGTGGCCGGCGATATCGGTGCCGCGGATCGCGGCAGGCACCAACGAAGCAGCTGAGTCGGCCGCATGGCGGCCAGCTCCTGCTGCGATGCCCGCCTCGAGCAGAAGCAGGCCGAACGGCGTTCCGTAACGAGCCGAGCGGTTGACTTCGTCGAGAACGCGAAGCCAGAAGTACCAGCCGACGTGAAGCCCGGATTCCTGGTCGATCAAGATCCAACGTTCATTCATCAGGGGTATAGTCGGCGGCTCGACCGGCCGCGTGCAGTCCGCCGAATCGTTATGTCACGCGAATCGTTGTCTGCTCGGAGTCCATTCCGTATCATCTCCCAGATGATCATCGAACCCCTTTCCGGCACGCCTGTCCGCATTCCGCCGGGCAGGGTGGCGATTCGGCTCACCGAAGCGCACCATTACGCCTACCGGACGCTCTACAACCGCTTCCAGACGCTGCTTGAGGGCCTGCCCGTGCTACGCGACCGCGATTTCGATGGACGCGCCGTCAAGATGACGCCCAAGCAACTGAGCGCCCTCAATCGTGCCTTCGCGAGCCTGACCGACGCCGGCGAGCGCGGATCCGGCGTGTTCGATAGCCAGGCGGACGACCGATCGCGGCTGTTCAAGCGCACACAGTACCTCTCTTAGCGCTACGGTTTGGTCATCCCGGGCATGGAAACGGAGGCTCCGCCCGTGAGCATCGCGGCAGCGCGAGGTCTCGGTTACACTGCACTGTTGCCTGCATAACCCCCTTGGATCGGGTATACGCGAAGGGAAAATCCGCGCTTATGTCGACAAACACCGTCCCCGCCGCGCTCCTGGCCGCCATCAAGGCCCGGAAATTCAGCTCCATCGGCAAAATGTGCGCTCCCGGCATCGATTTCGAGGCATGGACGCCCGTCGGGCACTGGGTGGCCAGCGACGGCACGACCGTCGGCCGCATCCTCGAGGTCTGGTTCACACCAGGCGCCGGTTCCACGATCGTCTACAGCAACGAGACGGCTGGTGCGCGCGGCGCCGCGTCACTCGAAATTGAGGTGAGCTGGAAGCTGCCGCCCGAGGACCAGCTTCGCGTTCTGAGGCAGGTCTATTTGCTCACGATCAAGGCCGACAAGATCACCCATGCCCGCGTCTATTGCGCCGGCCTCCACACGGACTTCCCGGAGGTCGACCTCGAGAAGCAGCGGCGCAACAAAGGCATCATCGTCGGCGGCAAGCCCGGACCTGGCCCGCGCGTCGTAGCCGTAGCCAAAGCGAGCTGATCCTCTCGTCGGCGCGAATTCTTCGACGGCTCAATGATGCGGTGGTCGCGTTTCTTGTAGCACGCGGGTTCGCGGCGGAGGCACAGTAACCGACGCCGTCAGCGCTGACGGTCGTTCGGCTCACCGGGCGGATGCGGTAACGGCGTCAGTGCACGCGCCGCCACATCCATCACCGCTGCGACGACGCCTCGCGGTACAGCTCGACGAGGCGTTCTGACGGCTCCTCGTCGAGTTCATCCTTCATCAGTTGACGGAACCGGCGATAGTAGCGAGCCGCAGCGGGGCCGTCATTGAGCGCGAGGTGCGCCTTCATGATGCCGTGCGCCGCCGCCTCGCTGTACGAGTCGATGGATTCGAGCGAGCGGAAGAGCGCCAGCGCCTCGTCGTAGGTGCCGGCCCGTAGCTTCATCGCACCGAGTTCATTGAGCGCTTCGATGTAGCGATCCTCGATCTCGCGTCGTAGCGGTTCCGCCCACTCGCTGTACGTCGCACTCAGGAACGATCCCTTGTACGCCGCCACGGCTTCGTCGAGCTTCGCCTCGCGCGCGGCGTCATCCTTCGCGACGTCCGCCTGCAACATCGCCGCGTTGAAGGCATCGACGTCCGACGAGAACACACCCTTGGGGTTGAGCGTGTAGCTGCCGTCCGGCTCGCGCGTCACGCACTCGTGGAACAGGGCGCGCCGGAGACGGTACAGGCTGGAGTGGAAGTTGCTGTTGCACTTCGATTCCGGAAGATCTGGCCACAGCGCGGCGAAGATCTCGTCCTTCGAGACGGGCGACCGGCGCGCGAGCAGGAAGAAGAACATCTCCTTGCTCTTCTCGCTGCGCCACTCGAGATCCGACACCTGCCGCTCGCCGACGAGCACGCTTCCGCGTCCGAGCGCGAACGCGCGCACCGCCGGCAGCATGTCCGGCGAGGACGCCGCGCCCTTTTTCGACGCCTTCTGCGACTTTGCACGCGCCGGTACGTCGCCAAGATCCGTCAGCAGCCCGTCGGCGATGTGGCGTACGAGCGCGTACTCAACCATCTCCTTCGCGCGCGATGCGTACGGGCGCAGAAATCGCCGATGCCCGAGCTTGCCGCAGATCTCAGCGACGTGTTCAAGTTCCGCCATGGCGCGGCGCGGCTGGTGGCTGTCGAAGAGAGCGCGCCCACGCAAGAAGCCGGCGACGGCCATGCCGTGCCGGTTGTCTGCCGCCTCCACGATCTTCCATGCT
>JANPBN010000094.1:0-1794 GCA_031430415.1 Dehalococcoidia bacterium | reverse complement strand
GCGCTGTGGACCGCGGCGAGCGAGGCCGGCGTGCCCGTGTTCTCGACGGGACGGCTGAAGAAGCCGGACGTGGCTGCGGCATATGCGGCGACGCAGCCGGATCTCGCGGTGATGGCGTTCGTGACGCACATCCTGCCGGAGTCGGTGCTGGCGGCGGCGCGGCTCGGAACGATCGAGTATCACCCGTCGCTTCTACCGCGACACCGGGGCCGCAGCGCGATCAACTGGGCTGTGCGGATGGGCGACACCGTCACCGGGCTGACGGTCTTCTGGGTAGATGGCGGCATCGACACCGGTTCGATCCTGCTGCAGAAGGAGACGCCAATCGGGCCCGAAGACACCGTCGGATCGCTCTACTTCGACCGGCTGTACCCCATGGGCGTCGCGGCGCTCGTCGAGGCGGTGCGCCTCGTGCGCGAGGGCGCGGCGCCGCGCATCGTGCAGGACGAAGCGCTCGCGACGTACGAGGGGCCCGCCGACGACGCGAACAGCGGCATCGCCTGGATGACGCCGGCGCAACGGGTGTATGACCTGATTCGCGGCTCGAACCCGCAGCCGGGCGCGCACTGCATCCTCTACGCGACGAAGGTGCGTGTGTTCGATGCGTCACTGACGTTGTTCGACGACCCGAACCAGACCGGCGGCACACTGACGACGCCCAAAGGCGCGTACCCCGTCGCACCCGGCGCGATCCTGGCAGCGAGCGACGAGCAGATCGACATCGCACTGCTCGGTGGGGTACTGCACGCACGACGGCTGCAGCGCGACGGCGGCAAGAAACTCGGCGCCGCCGACTTCGCCCGCGAGATGGGCATCGTCGTGGGCGATGGCTTCGAGGACGCGCGCGAGGCCGAGACGGAGCGCTAGAACATTGCCGAGGCGACGAAGGTGCCGGTGGGGTCTTCGTACGGGCCGTAGCTCATCATGTTCATGATTTTTCGGTTGCGGTGACCGGCGGCGAGCATGGCGCGGTAAAGATTCGCATTCCGCACGGGCACGTACGCATGCTCGCCCGTCGCGTACGCGCCGACGGAGCCGAGCAGCGCGACCATGTCGGCGTCGCTGCGCGCAACGCCGTGGCCGAATCCGGTCGCGATCTTGTAGGCGAGAATGCCGCCGCGATCCAGCACGTAGATCGGGATCGCCGACGAGGCCATCGCGTCGTATTCGCCGAAGCGGCTGACGCCGTAGACGCTGCGGCACAACTCATCCATGTGGATGTAGTCCGCTGGCGTGGCGACGCGGAACGCCGGGTCCGTCACGCCGCCCGCTACGAGATCCATCTCCGCGCACGGCTCTCGGACATCGAATCCCACTGCCGTGTAGAGCGCGAGCGAGCGCATGTTGAAGGAGTCCTGCATCAGGCGAATCATGGCGTAGCCGGCCTGCGTCGAGTGCTCGATGGCGTTCAGCATCATCAGCTTCCCGTGGCCACCACCCTGGGCATCGAGATCGACCGAGACTGGACCGATGCCGGCGACATCGCCCCAGTAGTTGACGTGGGTGGATGCACGTGGGCGGTCTCCCTCGTACGTCGCAGCGCTGTAGACGTCCTCGCGGGCGACGAGGAGGCCGCAGACGGCGGTGGCGAACTCTACGTTGGGGAAGTCCGGCTCGAAGCCGTGGGATTCGGCGATGTCGCGGAAGGCCTCGTAGAGTATCCGGCCCAGTTCGGGGACATCCGCTGCTGTTGCCTGCCGAAGTTCGGCCGCCATCGTGTTCGCTCCCTCGGTACGTGCTGCCTGCTCAAGGCTATTAGATCACGGCGGGGCGTTGTGTTCAACGCCCAGACCT
>JANPBN010000093.1:0-8923 GCA_031430415.1 Dehalococcoidia bacterium | reverse complement strand
TCGTGGTTGGCGATCTCGCCGAGGTATTCAATCTCGATGTTGCCGAGCTGTCCGTGTGAGAGCTGCGTCGCCAGCGAAGCGACTTTGGCCGCCACCGGCATGTACGGCGCCAGTACCGTCATGGTCTCGGGCGAGACCATCGGCGCGTTCACGGCATACTGCGCCGGTTCGCCGCGAAGGATCGCCAGGATCTGGTGCGCGACGTCGATGGCGACGCGCTCCTGCGCTTCAGCCGTCGATGCGCCGAGGTGCGGGGTGACGATGACCTTGGGATGCTTGAGGATGGGGTGCGACCAGAATGCGGTCGGCTCCCACTTCGCTTCACCCTTCGGCTCCTCCGGAAAGACATCGATGGCGGCGCCGGCGATCTGTTGGCTATCGAGGGCCTTTACGAGGGCATCGAGATCGACGAGCTCGCCGCGTCCTGCGTTGATGACGCGCGCCGTTCGCTTCATCATGGCGAGCTCGCGCGTGCCGAGCTGATGCTTCGTCTCGGCGGTGAGCTTGCTGTGCAGCGTGAGGAAATCGGCGCGGCGGATCACGTCATCGAGCGTCTCGGCCAGCTCGATGCCGAGCATGGCGGCGCGCTCGGGCGAGACGAACGGGTCGTAGGCGACGACGTTCATGTCGAGCCCCTTCGCGCGCCGCGCCACCTCCGAGCCGACGTTGCCGAGGCCGACGACGCCGAGGGTCTTGTCGCGCACCTCGACGCCCGCGAACTGCGAGCGCTTCCACTCGCCGCCCCGCAGCGACGCATCGGCGTCCGGAATGTGGCGGGCGAGGGCGAGCATGAGGCCGATGGTGTGCTCCGCGGCGGAGATCGTGTTGCCGAGTGGCGCGTTGACGACGATGACGCCGCGCGCCGTCGCCGCCTCCAGGTCGATGTTGTCGACGCCGACGCCGGCGCGACCGACGGCCTGGAGCCGTTTGCCGGCAGCGAACGTATCCCGCGAGACGCGCGTCTCGCTGCGGACAACGAGGGCATCGTAGTCGCCGATGATGGCGATCAGTTGATCGGGCGTGAGGCCTGTCTTCACATCGACCTGCGCCTCGGATTGGAGGATGTCGATGCCGTCCTGGGCAATCGGGTCAGCGACGAGGATCTTCTTCATGGTGCGTCATCGTATCGAGCGCCGGGGTTAGGCTCTACCAAACCGGTGTTTCGTCTACGACGCTGGCGTTGCGTCGCGTTTCGGACATGCGATTGGCCCGTTCAGGGTAAGGGTAGAGGCGGCGCAATTTTGCGCCGCCCCTGAGGTTCCATTCGGATGTGCCGCCGTTAGCGGCCGGCGGCCACCGGCGCAAAGCCAAGCCGCGGCAGCGCCAGCTTCAACGCATCGAGGCAGGCCTGCAGGTCCGCCTGCTCGACGAGGCCAAGGTGGCCGATGCGGAAGATCTTGCCGGTCAGCGGCCCCTGGCCCCCGGCGAGGACGGTGTTGTACTCGGTGCGCATCATCTTGTTCAACGACGGGCCATCGACGCCTTCAGGTACGAGGACCGCGGTGACGGTGTTCGATGCGACGCGCTCATCGGCGAGCAGCTTGAGTCCGAGGGCCTTGACGCCATCGCGGGTGAACTGGCCGAGTTTGGCGTGACGCGCGTGGATGTTGTCGAGGCCTTCGGCTTCGAGCTTCTTGAGCGCGACATCCATGGCGAAGTAGACGGAGACGGCGGGCGTCCACGGGGTCTCGCCTTTCTCCATGTAGCTTTTGGCCTTCTTGTAGTCGAAGTAGTAGCGGGGACTAGTCGCCTTGTCCGCGGCGGCCCAGGCACGCTGGCTCACCGCCACCATCGACATGCCGGGCGGTACCATCCAGCCCTTCTGCGAGCCGGTGAAGACGACATCGAGATCCCACTCGTCGATCGGCAGCGGCACGGAGCCGAGGCTGCTGATTGCGTCGACCAGGATGAGGATGTCAGGCCGGACGCTGCGGATCGCCCTCGCGATTGCGCCGAGGTCGTTGGTGACGCCGGTTGAGGTCTCATTGTGCGTGACCATAACAGCCGTAAACGCGGCGTTCTGGCGGAGCGCCTCGGCAATCTGCTCGGGATCGGCCGCGGTTCCCTGCTCGAATGACAGCTTCGTCACGTCGACGCCGTAGGTCTTCGCGATGTCTGCGAAGCGGTCGCCGAACACGCCGATGGAGACGCACAGCGCCTTGTCGCCGGGCGAGAACGCGTTCACGACAGCCGATTCGATGGCGCCGGTGCCGGCCGAGGTGAGCGTCAGCACATCGTTCTTGGTGAGGAACATGCGCTGCAGACCAGCCGTAATACGGGCCAGCATGTCCTTGAACTCCGGGCCGCGGTGGTTGATCATCTGCCGCGACATCGCCTGGAGGACGTCGTCGGGGCAGGGCGTGGGTCCGGGAATGCGCAGATTGACGGTCACTTGGGGCTCCTTTGCCGGGAGAGTCGGGTCGAAGCGGCGCGAGGAAGATTGTGCCCGCTCTCACATACAAATGATAAGGCAGCGAGGCCACCTCGATCAAGGAATCGTGACCGCGATGCAGGGAGGATATGCAAAGAGACGGCCCCTGGGGCCGCCTCTCTGATGTGTGGCTTGAATCGGCGTCCTAGGTGCAGCTCGCGCTGTTCAGGAGACATTCCCTCGAGCTATCGAAGGAGCCGATGATGGCGCTCCTAAAGGCGATCCCTGCTAGAACGACGACGGCCACTGCGATCACCGCCATAATGAGGCCGTACTCCGCGAGCGTCTGGCCATCTTCCCTGACCATTTTGCTCCGTAGGCCCTGAACGGCGATGAGCGCGCGCAGTGCCAAATCGGTGATCATTGCTTCCCCCTCGTGCAGGTAAGGCAGAAGGAGAGGGGCGGTTGACGAGATCGCCCGCCCCTCTCCTCAGTCGCTATACCTGAGCAACCGTGCCGCTCTTAGCAGCCGGTCGTCGTGCCCTCGAGGCAGGCGGTCGCGCTGTCGAACGCGCTGACGATTGCACTGCGGAAGAGAACGCCGGCGCCAACGACGACCGCCACGGCGATGACCGCCATGATCAGGCCGTACTCAGCCAGCGTCTGGCCGTCCTCGTCCTTACCGAAGTTCTGCACAGCGAACAGAACACGCAGAGCCAGTTCCTGAATCATTCGTTTCCCCCTTGCAAGGTTCCGAGTCGAGGGCGACCCGGTCATTCAAGATGCGCCCCACGACGGGTGGAGGCGCTCCGCCTGGCCCTCGAAACAGCAGGCGGTTCGGGGGGAAGTTGCTGTTCGCTTGCGTTTGCAGCCTGCTTCCGTCCGACACCATGAATGTCGGCAGGTAGGGGAACCGCTGTAGGGGTTTTCGCGGAGATTCTTAGGGGAATTTTTACAAGTTCTTCCGGACATGGGACGACGCGCGAGGGCGAGGCGAGATGGTCCCGCCCTTGGCGGGATCTCGCTGCGCTGCGAGAGGCGAGAAGCGGGAAACGGGAGGCGAGACAGGCGACCGGATCGTGCCCGCGCACCCGGCTCTCGCGTACGGCTACGTGTGTCCCGCAGGAGGCGAAGATCGCGGCCTCAGGCAGCGCGCGGCAGTTCGAGTGGTGGATCCACGACGGCACCCTCGTCCGTCGGCTTGGATTGCAGGAGCGGGAGCCGCGTGACGCGCACGATCGAGTACACCGTCGCCGCGAGGGCAAAGCCCGCCACACCATCGATGACATAATGATCGCCGGAGTACACGACAGTCAGCCAGATCAGGCAGGCATAGCCGAGCATGACCTTCCCCCATGGCGCGCGCCAGCCGTACCAGAGTGACACCGCCGCGGGGAGCGCCACGTGGAGGCTTGGCATCGACGCGAAGGGGTTCGCGTCCTTTCCGGCGATCTCCGGGTGCAGCTCCTGGAAGATGCGCCGGATTCCCTCGGGATCGTGGATCCACGGCGGTTGCAACGGATACAGCGCGAAGAATGGCATGCCCGCGTAGTAGACGAGCACGACGAAGCCCATCAGCCTCCATGGCTGGCCCCCCGCCTTCGAGAAGAGGGGGAGCGTGGCCAGGAGCGGCAGCGCAAACCACGAGACATAGATGATCGCGGCGATGTGTTGGAGTACGAGGAACTGCAGCCAGTCGGCCTGCAGCCACCGGTTCGGTAGGTCAGTGAGGAGCACCGACTCGATGGCGTTGAAGTTTGAGCGGATCGGGAGGCCGAAGTTGTCGGCGCTGGCACGAAAGGTTCCGGCCGGCATGCCGGCGACGAAGTAGGCGACGACGATGGCCACGCGGGTCGCCGTCCGCTTCAGAGCACCCGGAGCGAACAACGGGGACTTCGCCGGCGTGGTGTCCGTGGGCGCGGTGACATCGGCGAGCATGATCCGTCCCTTCCGAAGCTGCGGGTTGGCTTCGGAAGTATCGGCGGCGCGGGGCGCTCGCTTGAGCGGGAAAGGGTGGTGGGCGATGCAGGACTCGAACCTGCGACCTTCTCGGTGTAAGCGAGACGCTCTAACCAACTGAGCCAATCGCCCCAGAATCGGGCCTCATCCTATCGACCGCTCAGAAAGGGGGTCAAGCGCCTCGCTGAGTTGTGATGATTCCCCTAAGGGAACCGCGCTTCTGGGCCGGTAAATTCCACCTCGCTGCAACCGACCATCGAAAGGTATGAATGGGCAGTCGCCTTCGTTCGACGCTACCCTTCGCCTTGCGACGCGCGGCCGCGCGTCGCTGTCGTTCGTCGCGCGATTGCGCCAACGGATCGACTCATTCCTCGGCACAGGGGACCTCGCGTACGATCGGAACTTCCTGGTCGTGCGGCCAGCCATCGCTGGGCTGGTCATGGTGTCGGTCTGGTTGCAGGGTTCCGGGCTTCCCGGGGCGAGCAGCGTATACATCGGGTGTTCGTTTGCGCTCACCTACAACTTCGTCTGCGGATGGCTGATCTTCCGGCGGCACGAGTATGTTCAGCGCGGCGCGAGCCTGGTGCTGGACAATGCCACCGTCATCGTTACATCGCTGTTCGTCTTCCGGGCGATGGGCCACGCGGGATATGAATCCGACCTGTGGCTTGTGTACTTCACGCTCATCGTCACGAACGCACTCTATTACGGACCGCAAGGGTCGATGCTGTTCGCCACCATCTGGACGACGATGGTCTGCGTCATCTCCTTCGGGTTCTATGATGCGGACAGCTACACGCGCGAGCAGTTGCCAGCGCGTCTGACGTTCCTGCTTCTGACGACGTTCGTCTCGACATCGCTCTCGGCGGAACTGCGCAAGCGGCGCCAGAAGATGGAGATGCAGTCGCGGCAGACGCTGACGATGCTCGCCACGATCGTCGAGGCGCGCGACACTGATGCCGGACAGCACCTGCGCCACATCACGCACTACTCGCGCGCGCTTGCTCTCCACCTCGGTCTGAGCGAGCAGCAGGCGAACGAGATCTCGTACGCCGCGATGATTCACGACGTTGGCAAGGCGCAGGTGCCCGACTCGATCCTGAAGAAGCCCGGTCCGCTGACGCCGGAGGAGCGGACCGAGATCCAGAAGCACACGATTTGGGGCCATGAACTGCTGGCCGACAACGACGAGTTCAGCGCGGCCGGCGCCGTCGCGCGATCCCACCATGAGCGATGGGATGGAACCGGCTACCCGGATGGCATCGCCGGCGAGGACATCCCGCTCGCCGCTCGCATCACGGCCGTCGCCGATGTGTACGACGCCCTCATCAGCGAGCGGCCGTACAAGCACGCCTGGCCGGCGCACGAGGCGATCGCAGAACTGAAACGCCTCAGTGGTACGCACATGGATCCGGAGATCGTGACGGCATTCGTCGAGCTCTACGACATGGGCATGCTGCGCTGGCTCGACGAAAACATGCGCGCCGACGCCGAGGGCTTCCGCGAGGCGGCCTGAGGGCCGCGTCCTTCGTTGATCGCCACGGCGCATCTCTCTACACTCACCCTCTCGGATAGAAGCCGGTGGAGGGTGATCTCATGGACAAACCAACAGCGATCGCACAGGTGGAAGCCGAATTCGGCACGCTGCTGGCCGCGATTAAGGGCATGGATGAGAAGGCGATGAGCCGGCGCTTCTACGGCGACTGGTCCGTGAAGGACATTCTCGCCCACATTGCGGGCTGGCATCATACGATGACCGCGGCGATGGAGCGGATGGCGCGGGGCGAGCGTCCTGCGCCGGAGGGCGTCGATTACAGCGACGCTGACGGCTGGAACGCCGGGTTCGCTGCGACGATGCGCACCCAGAGTGCCGAGACGATCGTCGCCGACCTGAGGCAGTCGCACGCGAACTACCTGCGCGCGGCTCGCGCGATCCCGGATGACCGGTTCGGCGAGGGCAAGACGATCAACCGCCTCCTCGAAGGCAGCGGCTTCGGGCACTACAAGGAGCACGCCGAGCCGATCGTCGCGTACCGCTCGTCGCTGGGGTTGTAGGCGTACCGCCAACGGTGGGCCTTCGCTACACTCCCGCAGCATGATCAAGAAGGTCCATCACGTCGGTGTTGTCGTGCGCGATATGGAGCAGGCGATGCGGTTCTACCGCGACACGCTGGGCCTGCCCGTGTTCAAGTCTCAGCTGATCGAGGAGCAGGGCGTCAAAGCCGCGCTGCTTACCGTCGGCGATTCCGAGATTGAACTCCTCGAGCCGGTCGTCACCGACAACGGCATCGCGCGCTACCTCGAGAGCAAGGGCGAAGGCCTCCACCACATCTGCTTCGAGGTTGAAGACGTAGAGCATGAGCTCGATGGATTGAGGCGGCGAGAGATCGAACTGGTCGACCACCAGACGCGGATCGGGATCGCCGGGCGGATCTGCTTCCTGCATCCGCGGGCGCTCAACGGCGCGCTCGTCGAGCTCTGCCAGCCGATCGATGAGGGGGTCGCGCACTGATGCCCGACTTTCTTCTCGACCACGTCGTTATCGCCGTCCGTGACCTCGATGTCGCGACCACCGACTTCAGCGCGATCCTCGGACGGGAGCCGTCGTGGCGCGGCGACCATCCGACGTACGGTACACGCAACACGCTCTACCGCATCGACAACACATACATCGAATTGCTCGCGCTGGGGGCGCCCGGAGCGAAGAAGAAGGACGGACGCTGGGCCGGGGAGCTGTCGCGCTTTCTCGATCGCGGCGAAGGCGTGTACGCGCTGGCGCTTGGCACTGCCGATATCAACAGCTCGGTACGTGAACTTCGTGACCGCGGTATCGAGGTGCAGGATCCGAAGGACGGGAGTGGCGTCGACGCGAATAGCGGCGCGCACCGCTACTGGCGCAACGCCGTGGCGCCCGTACGGGCGACGAACGGCGCGCGCGTCTTCTTCATCGAACACAAATCGCCGCCCGAACTGCTGCCGCCCGCGCCCGTGAACGCCCGCAGCGGCGCCTTCGTACGTCGCATGGATCACGCCGTGGTGCTGTCCGCCGACATGGAGGCGTCGCGGCACGTGTGGGCTGATGCGCTTGGCGCCCGGCTGGCGCTCGACCGTACATTCCCCGATCGCAGCACGCGCATCCTGTTCTTCCGCCTCGGCGACATCACGGTCGAGTTCAGCGGCGGCTCGATTCAGACCGAGGAGGGTATGGGCAAGCCCGACCGCCTCTGGGGACTGGCGTGGGGAGTCGACGACCTCGACGCGATGTGCGCCCGCCTCCGGGACGCCGGGATCGACGTTTCGGATCCACGCAAGGGCATCAAGCCCGGGACGCGCGTCGCGACCGTGAAGGGCGAACGCGCGCACGGTGTTGCCTCGCTGCTGATCGAGCACGCGCCAGAGTCGTTCCAGCCCGAAGCGCGACTGCCGCAGAACGACGCCTTCGACAACGCTGCCGGCCGTCGGGCGTACCAGATCACCGGACTCGACTCGGTGACAATTTCGACGACCGACGCGGACGGGTCCGCGGCGCTCTGGACGTCTACGCTGGGTCTGGAGGTAACCAGGACGCTCCAGCCCTCAATGCAGCCGCTTCGGCTCGTGCAATTATCGGCGGGCAACGCCTTCATCGAACTGGCGCAGGCGTTCAAGCCGGAGCATCGCCTCGCTGAGACGATCGCGGAGCGTGGCGCGGGCATGTACGCCGTGTCGCTTTCCGTCGACAACATCGATGCGGCGGTCGCCGATCTGCGTGCGAAGGGCGTGCTCGTCTCGGACATCGAGTACGGCTTGTGGCCTGGAACACGGATCGCGCGCGTCAACAAGAGCGCCACCAACGGCGTCCAGATGCAGCTCGTTCAGCGCCTCCCCGAGGTGCTGTAGGCGGATCTATGTCGCGCTGCGGCCGCCGTACTAGCGTGTCCGCATGCGGTTGTTCTTGGCGTTGTGCTCGACTTCGGCGAGGCCCAGAGCCTCCATCACGGGCGGGACGTAGTTGGCGAAGCGGCCGCGAAGGCCCTTGTTGATGCCGTACCATCCGCCGACGGGATTCGCCTCCGATCGCGCCCAGGCCTCGACGCTGCCATCGGGCGCGGGCTTCTGCTCGTCGGTGCTGCCGAGCGACATCCAGTCGCCATGCTTCTTGAGCATCGCTGCAAGATCGTCGAGGCAACGGAGGATGTAGCGCAGCTCCGTCTTGCCGACCTGCACGACGAGCGCCGGAGGATCGAGCTCCTCGTCGCGAAGTGCCGTGAACTCCGAGCCGCCGCTCGGTGTCGTCAGGATCCACGGTGATTCCCGAGTGCCGTCGCCCGTCGTTTCGGTAGCCATGAGTGTCCTCCGTGAGCGAATAGGGCTGTGTCGAGCAGGATACTACAGCCGCCTTGCGCGTTAGCGACTCGCTGCAGGCGAGCCGCTGAGGGCCCAACGTTCCGGTCGCTGTCACCCGCCGACGATTGCCATAACCGCGCGCGTTTCCTAGGATCCCTTGGCTATGAATGAGCAGAAACTCCGCGTCCTGATCGCCAAACCCGGGCTCGATGGCCACGACCGCGGTGCCAAGGTCGTCGCGCGGGCGCTGAGAGATGCCGGTATGGA
>JANPBN010000092.1:0-2579 GCA_031430415.1 Dehalococcoidia bacterium | reverse complement strand
CTGTGCTAAGGCGAGAGCATCGTGGTCGGGAGACTCAAAGAGTCCCATGCCGCGGCCATTGCACGAACAGAGCAGCGCGCCCGCCGGTACCGCATCGCCGAAGTCGCGCTCGGCGCCATCGAGCATCTCGCGAAGATCCTCATCGGCCGCGGCAGCGTCGCGCACCTGGAACTGCAGCGTCTGACCGACACGGGCGATGGCGCCGATGCCGAGGACGCCGCGCTCGCGATCGGCGCCGAGCAGATTGCGAATGAGGAAGTCACCGCGCACGAACTCATCGCGATACTCATCCATCGCCAGGCCGACGAGCAGGTTGCGCTGAGCGCGTTCGCGCATTGAGTCAGGCAGGTCCGCGAAGGTGCTGGCGAGGACCTCGTACGCCGGACGGGATCCGATGCTCTGGAGCATCTGGCCCTCGACCGCGGTCACCGTCCACGGCTCGCCGATCGGCGCGGCGCCCTGCGCGACGACGGCTCGCAGCTGCCACGGCCCACCGATCGAGGCGATAACAGCGCCATCGTGGAAGACCTCGCCATCGAGAAAGAGATGCGTGGCCCGTTGCTGGAAATCTCCCGACGCCATGCCGCCGACGATCGCCGTCCCCGGATAGGTCTCGTGAAGCATGGCGATGAGACGCTCGGGATCGATCGTGAACGGGTCACCGAGGACCATCCAGCCGTTGCTGCCGCCCGCCGGGACGCCCGTGTGTGCCGACCACGCATCGACGTCCGCTAGCGACTGGACGTCCGCCTGCGTGACGCGCCGGGCGGTGATGGCGACACCCGGCATCGCGATCGTGGCGACGGCGATGGCGGGGAAGTTCTCGATCTCACGGGCGCCGCCAATCACGCCCTGCCCGGAACAGCCGAGCAGCGTCGTCGCGCCCGCCGCGGCACCAACCGCGGCGACGATGTCGCGAAAGTGATCGGCGAAGTAGTGGCTGACGAACACGAGCGCGAGGTCACACGCGGAGACGCCGTCATCGGTCAGGCGCTGACGCACCTGCTCGACAGCGGCGTTCCAGTCGGGGTCGCGTACAACGAACGATGTGGCGGCCATGCGCTCTCCAGTGCTGCGAATGGAGCCTAACGCAGCACGGGGAGCGGCGCTACGCGTCCCTATACGTTCATGCCGGTCACGTGCAGTGGCTCGATGCGGATCACGACGCGTACGTCACCGGGCCGGTTGCCCTGGTAGTTTGGCTGCCCGACGTACTTCGCGCTCAGCCGGTCGATGCCCTCGAATCCACCGCTTGGCGTGACCTCTTTGACGCGACCGCGGATCTCCACGTACTGATACGGGTTTTCCATGTTCAGCACGCTCAGGGACACGCGAGGATCCCGCCGCAGGTTCCGAACCTTGAGGCGCGTTGTTTCGGAGTTGATGAGGACGTCATCGCCGTCCATCTCGACCCACACGGGCGAGTTTTGGGGCGAGCCATCCTCGTTGAGTGTCGCGACGTGCGCGAAGTTCTTGGCGTCGACGAGTGCCTTTTGCTTTTCGCTGAGTTTCACGGCCATGGCTGGGATTCCTTTCCGATTGGGCGGTTCGCCCCATGGTAATCTCTACATCGCTAGATATTGTACCGTGCCCGTCGCCTCCGCGCCGCCTGATAGGATTGCCGGATGAGCGAGATTCGCGCGGTCGTCTTCGACATCGGCGGCACGCTCTGGTTCGAAGCCCGCCGGCCGACACTATCGGAGGTCTTCGAACGACAGGCCGCCCTCGTCGAGCCGCTCATCACGGATTGGGGGCTTCAATTCGGCGAACCGCTCAACGCTGTGATGGCCGACGTGTGGCGCGCCGCTGAGGCCGCCATCGACGCAAATGACCGGCGCGGCGACCATCGCGAGATCGACGTGCCGTTCATCATCCGGGGCGCGGCGGGGATTCGAGGTGTGGAGCTGACGCCCGATCAGGCAGGCGCGTGGCATCGGACGGGATGGCTGCGATCGATCCCCCACATGGGCATACAACTCTACCCGGACACGCTCGACGTACTCGCCACGCTCCGACAGCGCGGCCTGAAGCTCGGCGTCAACACGAACCGCCCTTGCACCGGGGACATGTTCCGCGGCGACCTCGACGACGCCGGCATCGCGCGCTTCTTCGATGCGATCGTCTGCTCCGGTGACACGGGCTTCGTCAAGCCGCACCCATCGACGTTCGAGATGGTGCTGTCACAGCTCGGCGTGGCGGGGGACGAGGCGGTAATGGTCGGCGACACCTGCCTTGCTGACATGCACGGAGGCAAGGCGCTCGGCATGCGGACGGTGCTGAAGCTCAACGGCCGCTACGACGTGCCGGCGTGCCCGGACGCCGATCACAGGATCCACGACCTCGACGAGCTGCTCGCGCTGCCGTTGTTCGCGCCTCCGGACGGCCGCCGCAGCCCGGAGAGCCTCACTCCGCACGACGACGGGAACGAAGACCGGTATTGAGAACGGGCGGTGGGAGGCCAGAAGTCGGAGGCCGGGGGTCGCAAACCTCAAACGTCAAACCCGATACCATCAACCATGCCCCAGCAGCCGCGTGTGTACTCGACTCCGGCCATCGTACTGCGCCAGCGGAAGCTGGGT
>JANPBN010000091.1:0-6063 GCA_031430415.1 Dehalococcoidia bacterium | reverse complement strand
CCTGCGCCCGTGCTGCGATCCCGGTCCCCGAAGCATACGCCTCCAGGCATCCGGGGTGCCCGGCGCCGCAGGACGGTCCGGCCGCCGACACACCGAGATGCCCGACCTCTCCCGCCGCTCCTGAGGCGCCCACATACAGCTCGTCGTCGATGATCACGCCTCCGCCAATGCCCGTGCTCGCCGTCACATAGACCATGTGCCGGTAGCCACGGCCAGCGCCGTACCGGTGCTCGCCCACCGCGCCGCAGTTCGCGTCGTTCTCCAGGCGAACGGGCGCATGGAGCCGGTCGCGCAGCGCACGGCCCAGCGGCACATCGTGCCACCCCGGCAGGTTCGGCGGATCGGTGACGATGCCATTGATGTAGTCGATCGGACCCGGTGCCGCGATGCCGACTGCGGCGAGATCGTCCGTCATCGCCCCGGCCTCGGCCATCGCCTGCTCCACTGCGGTGGCGATGCGCTCGATGACGGCGTCCGGCCCCTGCTGCGCGAGGGTCGGCGTGCGTACCGTGCCGACGATACCGCCCGCACCGTCGCACACCAGCACAAGCAGCTTCGTGCCGCCAAGGTCGATCCCCGCGAAGAGAGGGCCACTCATCCGGCGACGGCGGCGTCCTGGCGAAGGTCGCTCGCCGCCTCGTACAGCGCGTGATACTTCGATGCCGCAGGGCCCCACGACCAGTCCTGGCGCATCCCACGCTGTTGCAGCGTCCGCCAGCCGTCGCGGTTCTCAAATGCCGCAAGCGCCCGCTCCGCCGCGTGCTCCAGTTCGTGCGCGCTTGCCGCCTCGAAGACGAATCCCGTGCCCGAGCGCAGCGGCAGATCGGCGTTCTGCACCGTGTCCGCGAGTCCGCCCGTGCGACGCACCAGCGGCACCGCGCCGTAGCGCAGGGAGATCAGCTGCCCTAGCCCACAAGGCTCATACCGAGACGGCATCATGAACACGTCGCAGCCGCCGTAGATCTGCTGACCCAGCGGTGGATTGAAGTCGAGCCAGATCTTCACCTTCGCCGGATACTTCTCCTGAAGCTGAAGCAGCATCTTGTGGACATCTTCGTCGCCGGTGCCCAGCACGATTAGCTGCATCTTTCGCGCCGACAGCATCGCATCGAACGCCACAGCGACGAGATCGATGCCCTTTTGTGCGAACAGCCGCGTCACGACGCCGAACAGCAGTGCATCCGCATCCTCGGGCAGTCCGGCCGCCGACTGCAACGCGCGCTTGTTCGCAGCGCGCGCATCGAGCGTGTCCGCGTCGTAGTGCGCCGAGATCGCCGGGTCCGTCTGCGGATTGAACTCTTCGTAGTCGATGCCGTTGACGATGCCGGACACGGCCGTGCCCCGGGCCCGCAGCAGCCCATCGAGCCCCGCGCCGTACTCCGGCGTCAGGATCTCCTTCGCGTACGTCTCGCTCACCGTGTTGATGCGGTCGGCGTGAATGATTCCCTGCGCCATCCCGCTCATCGCCACCGTTGGCGGCACACCGCCCGGCGCGATCAACTGTGCCGCGCCGATGCCGTGGAGGTCGCTCCACTCGCTCTCAAATTTTCCTTGCAGCGCCAGATTATGGATTGTGTAGACGCGTCCCGCACCCGCCCACGGATGCTCCTCAGCGCTCGAAAGTCGCGTGAGCAGCCACGCGGTGTGCCAGTCCTGCGCGTGGACGATATCGGGCGTGAAGTCCAGGAAGCGGGCCGCGGCGAGAAGCGCGTCGCAGAAGAACAGGAAGCGATCCTTGTCGTCCTCTGCTCCGTACACCGCCGGGCGCCCGAAGAAGCGCTTGTTGTCGATAAGGTACACCGGCACGCCGCGCACGTCCGCCAGCCAGACATCGACGTATTGCGGCCCATCCGGCCACGCCACCTCGACATCCTCCAGCAGATGCTGAAACGACGCACCCTCGCGCTTGATGACGGAGTGAAACGGCATGGCGACGCGCACGTCGTTGTCTTCCGCCCGCAAGGCAAGCGGCAACGATCCGGCGACGTCTCCGAGTCCGCCCACTTTCGCCAGCGGGCTCATCTCGACGGATGCAAACAGGATGTTCAATTTTGGGGGCCTCAACGGGCTGTAGTGCGTGACGCTCTATGTGTAGCGGATACGGTCCGCTTTCGGAAGCGACGTTCCCTCACAAACGACGAACAGCGCATCAAAACTGCACAAAGCGGCTTCGTGTTTCCTCGGCCACTGGGGATAGAATGAACGCCTCGCACGTCTGACGATGAACGGCCACCAGCCGAAGGCGAATGACATGACATCCGACCAGCAACAGCAGCAAGCGCCGCCATGGATCGCCGCCCAGACTGATGCGAGCGCCGATGCACCGACGGCATACAACTGGGAGCACGCCCAATCTCTCCGGGCCAAGGCCATGGAGTGGTCGCCGTGGCGCATGCGACAGGCGCCGCCCGTCACCAAGCCCATCCTCCTCACGGGCGGCATCCCGGACCCCGGTTCGCTGCCGATCGACGACTTCATTGCCGCCAACGAACGCGTCCTGCGCCGCGAGGGCAACTACGCGCTCATGTACGGCGGCCCGCAGGGGCCCTCGGGCCTGCGCGAGTGGCTCGCCTCCGACATCAACCGCCGCGAGGGCGTCGGGCTGACCGCCGACAACTTCGTGCTCACCTGCGGCTCCTCGGGCGCACTCGAGAACCTCTGCGAGGCGCTCCTCGACCCGGGTGACGTCGTCCTCATCGAGCGGCCGACCTTCCCCGGCAGCACCCGCACGATCCTCTCGTGCCTCGCCGAGGTCGTCGGCGTCCGCATGGATGACGACGGCCTCGACCCGGACGATCTCGAATCGCAGCTTCAGTCGCTGGCCGCCGAAGGCAAACGCCCCAAGCTTCTCTACACGATCGCGAACTTCCACAACCCCGCTGCCGCTACGCTCACCGTCGAGCGGCGGCAACGCATCGTCGAGATCTGCCGCAGCCACAACGTGCTCATCGCCCAGGACGACGCGTACGGGGGCATCAGCTTCGGCCGCGAACCGGCGCCCTCGCTCTTCACCGTCGCCGGCGGCGATGGCGCGGTGCTTCTCGGCACGTTCAGCAAGACGCTCGCCACCGGCCTCCGCGTCGGCTGGCTCATGGCCTCGAAAGAGATCGTCGACGCCGTCACACGCGTCCGCTTCGACATGGGCGTCTCACCGTGGACGACGCGCATCCTCGCCGACTTCTGCGCGTCGGGCGCCTACGACGCCCATGTCCCGAAAGTCACGGAGATCTACCGCCGGAAGCGCGACATCATGCTCGCCTCGCTCGATGAGCGCTGCTCACGGTACGCGCGTTGGGGCGTGCCGCAGGGCGGCTTCTTCCTCTGGCTCGAACTCGCCGAGGGCGTCGACCCGGAGAAGCTCTACGAGACCGCGTGGGAAGAGGGCGTCGGCTACGTCACCGGCAGTTCGTTCTTCGATGACGGCAGCGGCTCCAACTTCATCCGTCTCTGCTACAGCAACGTCGCCGAGGACGAGATCGCCGAAGGAATCATGCGCCTCGGCCGTGCGCTCGAGCGCGCCCAGTCGTAGCAGCTTCGGCGGAGTAATGTCGCGGAGTCGACGAGATCCCGCTTCTCGCCTACCTACCCCACACTCAGCCCGGGGGCCGGGAACGCCCGGCAGAAGTCCCGCACCTCGTTGCCGATTCGGTCGAGCGCGTCCTCGTCCTTCACGTTGTCGATCGCCTCGTCCATCCAGCGCGCAATCTGACGCATGTCGTCTTCCTTCATGCCTCGCGTCGTCACCGAGGGCGTGCCAATGCGCAGCCCACTCGGGCTGAATGGCTTGCGCGGGTCGAACGGAATCGTATTGTAGTTGCCGACGATGTTCGCCCGGTCGAGCGCCTTCGCCGCCCTCTTGCCGATCACCTTCTTGCCCGTGAGGTCGATGAGCACCAGGTGGTTGTCCGTGCCCCCGGTGATCAGATCGAAGCCGCGCTCCTTCAACTCCGCCGCCAACGCCTTCGCATTCGTCACGATCTGCGCGCCGTACGCGCGGAACTCTGGCGTCGCAGCTTCCTTCAGCGCCACGCCGACGCCGGCGATCGTGTTCTCGTGCGGCCCGCCCTGCAAGCCCGGGAAGACCGCCTTGTCGATCGCCTCCGCGTGCTCCGCCTTGCAGAGGATCATCGCACCGCGGGGACCGCGCAGCGTCTTGTGAGTCGTCGTCATCACCGCATCCGCGTACGGCGCCGGGTCCGAGTGCACCCCCGCAACGATCAGCCCGCTGATGTGCGAGATGTCGGCCAGGAAGTATGCGCCGACCTCGCGCGCGATCTCGCCGAAGATCTTGAAGTCGAACTCCCGCGGATACGCCGTCGCGCCCGCAACGATGATCCGCGGCCGCTCCGCCTTCGCCATCGCCCGTACCGCGTCGTAATCAATGAGGTGTGATTGCGGATCCACCTCATATCTGACCGATGTCCAGAACCGGCCCGTCGCGCTCACGTTCCAGCCGTGCGTCAGGTGCCCACCGTGCGGCAGGCTCAGCCCCATGATCTTCTCGCCCGGAGCGAGCAGCGCAAAGTACACCGCGAGGTTCGCTGGCGAACCCGAGTACGGCTGCACGTTCGCGTGCTCCATGCCGAATAGCGCCTTTGCGCGATCCTGCACCAGCGTCTCGAGTTCATCGATGTAGCGCTGGCCTTCGTAATATCGCTTGCCCGGATAACCCTCCGAGTACTTGTTGGCGAGTACCGACCCTGTCGCCTCCATCACGGCGCGCGACGTGTAGTTCTCCGAAGGGATCAGCCTCACGCTGTCGATCTGATACTGCTCCTCCTGCTTGATCAGGCGGAACACCTCCGGATCGGTGCGCTCGGTCTCGGTCAGGTAGGGGTCGCTCACGTGAGTCGTCACGGACTGCTCCTTGTGCTTTGCTCGGGGGCCGGAAACGAAACGGCCACGTCAGCAGAGGCTGCGTGGCACGCGTTCAGTTGCCCACGTCAGCCCTTACGGCCGTGGCCCGCGTCCAGTGCCCAGATGTCCGAGCGTCAGATGCATCGTGCCCCAGAATATCGCCCAAGTCGCCGGTGAGGCAACGGCACGCCCCGGAAACGAAGGAGGGAGGCCGCCGAAGCAGCCTCCCTCCTTGTACGTCCTATCTGAAAGCCCGAACCGCTTACCGGTGGCCTCCCCGCCGGTCATTGTCTGCGTGCTTGTCCTTCGGGCAGTGCGGGAAATGGACCACCGCGACAATGTCCTTGGCGTTGACCTTGCCATCGTCATTGAAGTCGAAGCGCGCGTCGTAGGCGTGGCCCCGCCGTGTCAGGTGGGCGAGGATTGCCTTGATCAGGTCGACCTTCTCCCGAATCGTCAGGCACTCCTGAGTCGTCGGCGTACTCGTCGGCGGCACTGTCGTGCTGGTCGGAGTGTTCGTCGCCGTGTTCGTCGGTGTATTGGTAGCCGTGTTGGTCGGCGTATTGGTCGGCGTGTTCGTTGGACCGACCGGCGTCGGCGTCACCGGCGTGCTGGTCGGCGTGTTCGTCGCGGTGTTGGTCGGCGTATTGGTAGCCGTGTTGGTGGGCGTGTTCGTCGGCGTACTCGTTGGGCCGACCGGCGTCGGCGTCACCGGCGTGCTGGTCGGCGTACTGGTAGCCGTGTTTGTCGGTGTGTTCGTCGCGGTGTTGGTCGGCGTATGCGTCGAGGTCGGCACCGGCGTATTGGTCGGTGTGTTCGTCGGCGTATTGGTGGCCGTATTGGTCGGTGTGTTCGTCGCCGTATTGGTCGGCGTCGCTGTCGGTGGTGCCGCGCCAATCGTGGCACCCGAGCACGCTGCCGCGACGCCGCCCAGCGGGTTGCAGCTACCCAGTTCGTTACCGTCGATGTCGCCAATGTTGGCGTTCGCGAGCGTCAGCGTCGTCGTGCCTTGTGCAAGCACGCTGTAGCGCACGGTCGCAATCTTCACGACGTTGCCGGGCGTCACATTTGGCCCGGGGCTCGCAGCATCGCCGACGAAACACACCAGCATCGACGCGTCGAAGCCAGTGTTCCCGACGGTCGCACCGCCGTCGCCGAGGAAGTCTGCATTCAGGTCATCGTAGTCGGGCGATGGTGGCGAGCACG
>JANPBN010000090.1:0-8776 GCA_031430415.1 Dehalococcoidia bacterium | reverse complement strand
CGTCGCCCGTGGAAGCCGCTTGTAGTCGAGTTGCGGCGATGCGCGCCCGGCGATTCGCTCGACGACCATCACACCCATCGCCGACGCGACATGCGCGAGGTTCATCCGCCCCGTGACGTCGCCGATGGCGTAGACGCCGGGGACGCTCGTCATGAGGTCGTCGCCGGTCGGCAGCCAGCCCTTGGCGGCCGCGAGCCCAATCGCCTCAAGCCCCAGTCCTTCGACGTTCGCCTCAAAGCCGATGCCCACGAGCACACGGTCGCACTCGATGACGTGCGTCGCACCCTTCGCCTCGAACGAGACGCTTGCGCGACCGCCCGCAGCAATCGCGCCTGTGACCTTCGCACCGGTGATGACCTTGATGCCCTGTTTCTTGTACGCCCGTTCCAGCTGGACGCTGATCTCTTCGTCTTCCAGCGGCACAAGGTGGTCGAGCGCTTCGAGAATCGTCACGTCGACATCGTAGGCGCGCCAGAATTGCGCGAACTCGACCCCGATCGGCCCGCCGCCGATGATGACGACGGAGGCCGGCCGTTCGCGCAACGCCAGTGCATCGCGGCTGTTGAGGATCACTGCACCGTCCGTCGCCAGACCCGGCAGCGTCCGCGGGCGCGATCCCGTCGCGATGATGATGTTGGCCGCCTCGACCGGCTCCTCGTGGCCGCTGACGCGCAGTTCCTTGGCCGAGACGAACGTCGCCGTGCCCGCGATCGTCGTCACGCCGTTCTTCTGCAGGAGGAACTCGACGCCCTTCACCATCTGGTCGACGATCTCGCGGCTCCGGTCGATCGCCTTTGCCATGTCGAAGGTGACGTTGTCGAACGCAATACCGTACGTCGCCGCGTCGCGGACGAGATGGACCACCTCCGCATTCCACAGCAGCGCCTTGCTGGGGATGCAACCCCAGTTCAGGCAGAGCCCACCGACGCGCTCCTTCTCGATGAGGGCGACGCGCTTCCCGAGTTGCGCCGCCCGGATTGCGGCGACGTAGCCGCCCGGTCCTCCGCCGATCACCGCAATGTCGTACTTAGCCACGCTTTACCTCTTCCAGAGGCTGCACCTCTTCGAGAGGGATCGTGCTGGCCGCTGTGCCGCGCCGTTGCGCCTGCTTCTCGGCGTGATACGACGAGCGGACGAGCGGCCCCGCCTCAACGTGCCGCAGGCCGATCTCGCGGCCGTAGTCGACGAACTCGTCGTACTCTGACGGGTCGTAGTAGCGATCGACTGGCAGATGCTGCAACGTCGGCCGCAGATATTGGCCGATGGTGACGATGTCGCATCCATGATCCCGCAGGTCACGCAAGATCGTGCGGATCTCGTCGCGCGTCTCGCCCAGTCCGACCATGAAGCCTGACTTCGTGAGCATTTCGGGCGCCATCGCCTTGGCGCGCCGTATCAGCGCGAGCGACCGCTCATAGCGAGCCTGCGGACGCACCTGTGGGTAGAGCCGCGGTGTGGTCTCGATGTTGTGGTTCAGCACGAACGGGCGGGCATCGACGACCGTGCGGAGCGCCGCCTCGTCGCCCTTAAAGTCGGGGATGAGCACCTCCACCTTCACCGCCGGATCGTTGCGCCGGATCGCCCGAATGCTCGCTGCGAAGATCTCCGCGCCGCCGGTCGCCAGATCGTCGCGGTTCACGGACGTGATGACGACGTATTCGAGGCCGAGCCGCGCCACCGCCTGTGCTAACCGAAGCGGCTCCATCTGGTCAACATGGCCGGGGCGCCCTGTGGTGACCGAGCAGAACCCGCACGATCGCGTGCACACGTCGCCCAGGATCATGAACGTGGCGGTGCCCGCATTCCAGCACTCGCCGATGTTCGGGCACTTCGCATCTTCGCAGATCGTATGAAGTTCCTGCTCGCGCATCAGCGATTTCAGTTGCTGATACCGCTCGCCCGAGGGGAAGCGCACCTTCAGCCAGTCAGGCTTGCGTGGAAGAGGCCGTGTGTCAGCGACCAACTGCTGTGGCCTCCCGTACCGGTTCCTCGACGATATCGAGACCGAAGACGCGCCCGAACGCAGCGGCGAGCACATCTTCGATGTCCGGAATCTCGAAGGTGCGGCCGGCGGCTCGCGCCATCGATGTGACGCCGGCGCCTGCGATCCCGCATGGAACGATGCTCGCGAACCACGAGAGGTCCGTGTGGACGTTCAGCGCGAATCCGTGGGTCGAGACGCCTCCGGAGATCTTCACGCCAATGGCGCCGATCTTCTCGTCGCCGATCCAGACGCCTGGCCGCCCTGGCGACGGCGCTGCCGCGATGCCCGCGTCGTCCAGGACGTCGATCATCACCTGCTCAAGGGCGCGGACGTATGCCGAAGGGCCCATCGCGTTTCGGCGGAGATCGATGATCGGGTAGGCGACGATCTGGCCCGGTCCGTGGTACGTGATGTCGCCACCGCGGTCGCTGCGGATGACCTCGGCCCCGCGTGCGCGATACGTCGCCTCGTCGAGCAGCAAGCTCTCGGTCGCGCCGCGGGCGCCGAGCGTATACGTGTGTGGGTGTTGGAGAAGGATGAGCGTCGCCGGCGCACCTGCGCGCACTTTCACGGCTGTCTCGCGCTGCAGTTCGAGCGCCTTGCCGTACGGAACGATGCCGGGCCGAAGCAATACGCAGCGGGCTGGCATGTTCGCCTCTCCTTCGGCGCACCGGGCGGTGTCGTTCCAGCGTATCACACGGCCTTAGGGCAGATGAGGGAAGCGAGGCGGGAGCCACGCGCCGACTCGAGAAGGAGCCTCGCCTCGGCGTTCCGGCCGCTACTCCACGGGTGCGCAAGAGACCCCGGCGCCGCCGCCGGGGTCTCTCGATATCCGCTCATTGCGACGGAGGTCGATTAGTCGTCGTCCTCTTCATCGTCGTCCTGATCGTCACCGTGGTCGTCGTCATCGTCATCGGATTCGTCAACGTCATCGACGTCGTCCTCATCCTCGTCCTCGTCGTTGTCGTCGTCGGCCTCGCTCTTGCCCGAGTTTCCCTGGTCCTCGTGGTCGTCTTTCTCGGCGTGGCAGGGGACGTTCACCTCGTTGCCGCTCGACGTCGTCTCGATCACGGTCTCGCCGTGCTCGCATACGTCGTCGTCGTCCGCCGGACTCTTGCTGGGGTTGTCATCCGGAATGCCGTGGACGTCATCGTTGTCGCCATCGGCGTCATCGGAGTCTTCTGCTTCCGCCGTTTCGGTCGCTTCCGGTGTTTCGGTTCCTTCGGCCGTCTCCGTGGCTTCGGGTGTCGTGGTGTCCGTCGCCTCGGCCGTGGCCGTTTCCGTCGGATCCTCGAAGGATGAGTGCCCGTCCTGCGACGCGAACGCGCCAATGGCTGCGAACGCGAGCAGCGCGACGCCACCTACCGTAGCGATCAGTTTCTGCTTCATACCTGCTCCTTCTATCGTCGTACGTGTTCGGTCGTAGTCACCGGCGCGACGCGCCTTCAGAATGACTAACCGGGTCCGGGGGACAGGAGTAACGGGTCGAAGCAGGGAATTCCCCACCGTTTCGCCGGATTCCAGACCGGCCACACCGTCAGGAGTCGTCGTCCTCCTCGTGTTCGATGTCGGGGATTGGCTGCTTCGAGTGGCCATTGGACCGGATGCAGGCGTGTCCGGCTGAATCCATGGCCACGCCACAGAGCGGGCATAGTGGCCGTCCGCCGGCGGTAATCTCGTTGAGTTGAACGCGGAGCGAGGCAGCGTGCTCCTGGCTGATCCGGCTGCGAAGCGTCGGTTCCTCCTCGTCTTCGACGCCCACCTCGTACATAAGGAGGACGATCGTGCCGTCGGACGCCTGGTATCCCATGCCCATCCGTCCCACACGGAAGTCGTGGCCAGCTACCACCGGAAAGTCCCCGGCGTCGGCAGGGGGCGGATTCTCGGGCGCGTCGAGTTGGGCGAGCATTTGATTTAGCGCTTCGGCTAGAGCCCCGAACTGCTCCTTCTCCATCCACAGCGAGGCCGATTCGCCCTGTTCGCCGGTGATGCGGAGGCGAAACGTCCGTTGACCGGGCTGGCCGAACGATTGCGCGTCGATGCCGCGGGCGAGTCCGATGTCGGTGGTCATGAATCGCGCCCTTCGGCACTCGTCGTCGTGCGATGTTCGTGGCAGGCATCAGCATCGACCCTCCGTCCAGCAGGGTCAAGGCGGGCAACCGCCGGAGAACATAACGGATGTCCAGGTCTCGAAACAGAACGTTTGTTTCACATGAAACACCGCCAAAAACCGAAAACTGCCAAACGAACCTCAAGTCGTCTTACGGGCCTCTTGGTACGCTGATGCCTCAGGACGGACGACAATCCCACATGGATGTGACACAGGATGGCTGATCTCCACGAGCGCCCGCCGGTCGACCGGAAAGCGCGCTTCAAAATCCCGGCGCAGAAGATCCCCAAGCAGGATCCAAATGTCCGCATCCGCAATTGGAGTGAGGTCTACCTGCCGCTGTCCATCGAGACCGCGCGCGTAGAAGCCGAGCGCTGCATCCAGTGCCCGACGGCGCCATGTCAGAAGGCCTGCCCCGTGGAGAACGACATCCCGCGCGCACTCTGGGCGCTCGAACAGGGCGACCCCGGCGCCGCGTCCGACGTCTTCCATGAGACGAGCAACATGCCGGAGATGTGCGGTCGTCTCTGTCCGCAGGAGCGCCTCTGCGAGGGGCACTGCGTCGTCGGCAAGAACGCCAAGCCCGTCGCGATTGGCCGCCTCGAGGTCTTCGTCGCTGACTGGCAGCGGCACCAGGGCGCCTGCGACCTCGCGCCGCGAGCGCTCACTGGCCGACGCGTCGCCGTGGTCGGCGCCGGCCCTGCAGGCATCGCGGTGGCGGAACATCTCGCGCTCCTCGGGCACTCGATATCGGTCTTCGACGCGTGGTCGAAGCCCGGTGGTGTTCTTCGCTACGGCATCCCTGGCTTCAAGCTTGAGAAGCACATCATCGACGAGAAGATCGAGCAGCTTGAATCGCTGCCAATCGAGTTCATCGGCGACACGCGCATCGGCGCCGGCGGCGACATGAGCGTCGACGACTTGTTCGAGCGCGGATACGACGCGGTCTTCCTTGGGCACGGGGCATCGATCGGAAACGCCATCGACATCGAAGGCGCCGACCTCACCGGCGTGTTTCAGGCGACCGAGTTCCTGTCGCGGGCGAATCTGCCGCCCGGCGACCTGCCTGAGGCGATGCGCACGCCGATGCAGGCTGGCCGCCGCGTCGTCGTCATCGGCGGCGGCGACACGTCTTTGGACTGCGCCCGAAGCGCAGTCCGCCTCGGCGCCCGCGAGGTGACGCTCGTCTATCGACGCACCGAGACCGAGATGGTCGGGCGAGAGGAGGAGCGCCAGCACGCGCGCGAAGAGGGCGTGCGCTTCGAGTTCCTGTGCGCCCCCGTGCGATTCCTGGGTACGCCAACCGGACGTGTCCGTGCTGTCGAGTTGGAGCGTATGGAACTCGGTCCGGCAGACGCCAGCGGGCGCCGCCGCCCGCAGCCCGTCTCGGGTTCGACCTTCATGCTCGAAGCCGACTCTGTCGTGCTCGCCATCGGCTACAACAATGATCTCGACGTGCTGCACGAAGCCACCGGCGTGACGGCCGACACGTGGGGCGTCGTGATCATCGACCGCGAGACAGGACGCACCGACCGCCCGGGCGTCTACGCCGGTGGCGACAGCGTGAACGGCGCCGACCTCGTCGTCACGGCGCTCCGTGACGCCCGCTTCGCCGCAGATGCGATGCATGCCTATCTGCTCGCACTCGCGCCGGCTGCCATCGCGTCGTAATCGCTACTGCTAACCTGCCTGCTTCGCTACCATCGATCTGTTACGCATCCGCATGCAAAGGAGCAGATCCATGGCCTCCGTTACCGTTGGGCAGGAAGCGCCCGACTTCAAACTTCGCGATGACAACCTTCAGGAAGTCACACTCTCGGCGCTGCGCGGCAAGCCCGTCGTGCTCGTCTTCTTTCCATTCGCCTTCTCCGGGATGTGCACGGCCGAGATGTGCGAGATCCGGGATGACTATTCGGGCTTCCAGGACAAGGGCGCGCAGGTCTTCGGCATCAGCCGCGATAGTGTGTGGGCACTCAAGGCGTTCAAGGCTGCCGAGGGTCTGGCGCACTCCCTTCTGGCCGACATGAAGGGTGACGTCGCGAAGGCATACGGCTGCTGGAACGAAGCGATCGGCTTCGCGGAACGCATGACCGTCGTCATCGACAAGGACGGCATCATCACCTACGTTCAGCACAATGGGCCAGCGGAGAAGCGCGATCAGAAGGACGCGATCGCGGCATTGGGTTAGCCCCCTCCGCGAACGGCGCATGCGGCCTTCCGTGACCGGCCTGGCCCGGGCGTGCCATACTGAGATGGCGGCGGACGAGGGCGGCCCGGCGCTTCGCAGAGCCTCAGATGGCTAGAACGGGCAAGACCATGGTCCTCGAACGTAAACTCGTGCTGGACGACAACGATGTCTACTGCCCGGTTCGCGCGACGCTCGCCCTGCTGGGCCAGAAGTGGGTTCCTCACATCATCCATGAACTGATGAGCGGGAAGCGGCGGTTCAACGAACTCGCCCACAACATTGGCGGCTGCAACTCGCGCACCCTCCGTGACCGGCTGAAGAGCCTCGAGGAACTCGGCGTCGTCGAGCGCCACATCGTCGCTGTGATGCCGCCGTGGGTGGAGTACGACCTCACGCCAAAAGGAACGCAACTCGGCCAGGCGCTTGGTGCCCTCGAGCGCTGGGGCTCGTCCTACATGAAGACCCCGTGTGTTTGACAGCGCATTGACCTACGCTGGCGTGCATGCGTAGCCTCAGCCACATGACCGCATCCGACAGAATCATCATCTCATCCCTCCCCCGGGGCCACGAGTTTCCCCTCGCACAATTCAGCGTGAACCGCGCTGGTATTGACGCGTATCTGGCCGCAACGGGTGACGCCGCGCCATATGGCGGCGCGGTGCCACCGCTGGCCGCCGTGGCGCTGGGCCTGCACGCACTTCAGCAGTACCTGTCGTTGCCCGAGGGCTCGCTGCACACCGGCCAGGAGACGGAGCATGCGGTCATCGCGCGATGTGACGAGCCGTTGACGCTGACCGGGCGCATCGCCCAGCGCTCTGAGCGCCAGGGCTATGTGATCAGCGTGGTGGAGTTCGAGATCGCCGGCGCGTTGGGTGTCTGCGTGCGCGCTCGATCGACGATCATGGCGCCGGCGGGGCCATCGTCATGAGCGCTGTGACGCGCCGAATTACACAGCAGCAACTGCTCGACTACGCCGATGCATCGGGCGACCACAACCCGATCCACATCGACCCGGCGTTCGCGGCGGCTACGCCGTTTGGCGGAACGATCGCCCATGGCATGCTCATACTCGCGACGATCGGAGAGCTGATGCACAACCTGCATGGTGAGGCATGGCTTGCCACGGGCCAGCTCAAGGTGCGCTTCAAGGCGCCGACCCGCCCCGGCGACACCGTGACGGCCACCGCTGAACAGACGAAGGAGTCGGGCGGTCGTATCGAGTACGCCGTACGTTGCACGAATCAGCATGGCGAAATCCTTATCGATGGCCGCGCTTCGGTAGCGGAGGCCGCATGAACGGCGAGGTGCAGGGGCGCGGCGTCATGTGCTTCGCGTGCGGTGCCCAGAACGAGCGCGGCCTCCACATGGAGTTCCGCCGTGAGGGTGACCGCGCGATCTGCGACTACACGCCCTGCGAGTACCAGCAGGGGTATCCCGGCCGCATGCACGGCGGCATCGTCGCGACGCTGATCGACGAGGCGATGGGCTGGGCGGTCTACGGCGCGGCGCGCTGGGGCGCAACGGCGCGCCTCAATGTTCGGTTTCGCAAGCCCGTGCCGCTCGACCAGAACCTCCGCATCGAGGCGTGGGTGACGAACAACCGCAGCCGGCTACTGGAACTGCGCGCCGAAGTGCGCGACCCGGCCGGCGCGCTCCTGGCTGATGCTGAGGGTACGTTCATGAAGCTCGACGAGCGCCTCTCCGCGGAGATGACTGACCTTGCTCGTGCGGACGGTGCCACCGAGGCGCCTGAGGTGATCCCGTGAGGGGCCTCATCTCCGCCGAATGGTTGCAGGATCACCTCGATGACCCGTCGGTGCGCGTCGTGGAGTCGAGCATCGCCAAGGCCTCCTACGACGAGGCGCATGTCCCGGGCGCTGCGTGGGCCGATTCGCACGGCGATCTGCTACCGAACGGTGACGATTCAGCCGGATACGTGATCACGCCGGAGCAGTTCGCCTCGTTGATGCAGCGCCTGGGTGTCACGCCGGACACGACCGTTGTCTGGTATGGGGATCGGCACAGCTCGTACGCGATTCGTGGCTTCTGGACGATGGACTACTACAAGCACCCTGCGCCCGTGTATGTCCTCGATGGCGGCCGCGAGGGCTGGCGGCGCGAGGGCCGCCCGGTGACCGCGACGCCGGCCACACCGCCGCCTGCCGGGAAGTACCCAGTGCCGTCGTCGGTCGACGACGCGAACCACGCCGACTGGCAGGCCACGCTGGACGCTTCTCGCTCGCCCGGCGCAGTTGTGCTCGATGTCCGAGCCCTAGACGAATACACCGGAGCAGCGAGGCGCGCGGCGCGTGCCGGCCACATCCCCGGCGCGGCGCATGTCGAGTGGACCGAGGCGACCGCAGGCGACAATATCCTGAAGTCGCCCGACGAGTTGCGCGCGATGTACGCGGCGCATGGCGTCACACCGGAAAAGTCCGTCGTCACGCATTGCCAGCTTGGCATTCGCGCGGCGCACACGTGGTTCGTGCTGAAG